>JAUVKA010000069.1 GCA_030592205.1 Bacteroidota bacterium
AACATTATCTAAACCTGGTTCCGCCATTTAATTACATAAAGGTCGATTAAACTCTTAACACGCGGATTATAAGTCAGCTCAACCGCACTGGGAATATCTTTGAGGCGTTGAGCATAAACAGTATCGTGGAATTCAGGAATCCCTTTGTCAAATAATTCAATATCTGAGGAATCCATTACGCTGAGGACAGGGAGCTGACGGCTATACCATGCAAGATATAAACTATCGAGTTGTGCAAGTTGCTGCTGATAACCCAGAACATCCTCTTTTGGGATAGTATCCTGTGAGAAGGCCTGACTGTACCCCATTCCATAAAGCGGGGTAATACCAAGAATGGCGATCCCAAGCAGCCCCCATATACAAAAAATTCTATTCATCAATTATTATCTCCATCTTAAATTTATTGAAACTCCCAATCCCTGTTCAATACCGCCTGCACTAAATACCCGGGGTTTAAGGCTCAGGGAAAGATCCTCACTTACATCATAATTAAAAAAATGGCCATCGACATTGGCATCAATTAGCCCGAGACCATACCAGGCAGCCATTCCTATGATTGATAAGTCACGATTACGTCTGAAATCGTCAATATCTATTCTGATTTGTTGTATTGTTTTATTCTCAACAGGCTGGTAATCAGGATCATCTTTCATTAATTGATAATAACTCTTATAAAGCTTGTATTGGTCATGGTTAGTTTTGATAAAATATCCAACTCCTGCAAATCCTGCATAAACGATTGGGATTTTCCAGTACTTCCTGTTATAGGCCTGCCCCCAACCTGGAAGAATAGCTGAATATACAGTAGCTTTTTTTGCAGAGTGTCCCTTTTCGGAGAAGAAAGCCTTAATCTTGTCGATTTTTTTCGTTTCCTGGGCCTTAACCTGACTGGAAAACAGCATACAAGTCAGTATCAACCCTGTAAACAGGATGTAAATTCTCCGGTTTTTACTGAGAAACCGGGATAATGACTTTTTTATATTTCTAATCTTCAAGTCGGTCAAGTATACCTACTATTCTCTCTAAGTCTGCATCAGATTCAAAAGGAATAACGATTTTACCTGCACCTCTGGTATTTCGCCTGAACTCAACTTTTGTTTTAAAATGATCAGACAATTGTTTTTTAAGCTTTTGATACTCAATAGGCATAGTGGGCAAAGTTCTGGATTTACTTCCGGATTCACCTGATTCCCCATCCCTGATTTTACGGACAAGCTCTTCTACCTGTCTAACCGACAAGCCTTTGTGAAGTATTTCTTTAAACAATAGCAACTGCACATTTGGATCTTCCACATTAACCAATGCCCTGGCATGTCCCATTCTCACCTCATGCGATCGTATTCCCAATTGAATTTCGGCGGGCAAACGAAGTAATCGTAGATAATTCGATACGGTAGATCTTTTCTTTCCTACTCTTTCACTCAGATTTTCCTGGGTTAGCTTACATTCATCAAGCAAACGCTGAAAAGAAATAGCCACTTCAATTGCATCCAGATCATCGCGATGAATATTCTCCACAAGAGCCATTTCCAGCATTCCCTGATCATCTGCTCTTCTAACATATGCAGGAATTGTTTTCAGGCCTGCTCTTTTCGCAGCTCTGAACCTGCGTTCACCGGAAATAAGCTGGTAATTACCCGAATCAAGCTGACGAACAGTAACAGGCTGAATAATTCCCAATTCTTTTATTGAGCGGGTTAGTTCCTCAAGTGTTTCTTCATCAAACTGTGTTCTGGGCTGGAATGGATTTCCCTCTATCAGCCTAACATCCACCTCATTGATCGATGCTTCAGGCTTAATACTTGCATCTTCAATAAGAGCACTCAGGCCTCGTCCCAATGCTTTCCTTTTTGCATTCATTATTATTACTTATCAATAATACAGTAGGCTTGATCTTAAACCTCCATGACCTTCTCCGAATCATCCAACTGTGTAAGTCCATTATTCTGTAAAAGTTCTCTGGCCAGATTCAGATAATTAATTGATCCTTTTGAATTGGCATCATACATCACTACTGGTTTCCCATAGGAGGGGGCTTCCCCTAGCGTAACATTCCGATGGATAATAGTGTCGAAAACCATTTCCTGAAAATGCTTCTTAACTTCATCATAAACCTGATTTGACAATTTCAATCTTGAATCAAACATGGTTAGTAAGAACCCTTCTATTTCCAGATCAGGATTCAGGCGGGTCTGAATAATTTTTATTGTATTCAGCAATTTCCCAAGCCCTTCCAAAGCAAAATACTCACATTGTACAGGAATCAAAACAGAATCTGCTGCTGTTAGTGCGTTTACTGTTAATAAACCCAGCGATGGGGAGCAGTCAATCAGTACAAAATCATAGTCGTCCTTCACCTGATCCAGCACCTTGCTCAACAGTTTCTCCCTGTTGGGCAAGTTGAGCATTTCGATTTCTGCGCCTACAAGGTCAATACTGGACGGAAGCAAATCAAAATCAGGAATCTCCGAACGAAGGATAATATCCCTGGGGCTGATATCATCAATGATGGTTTCATAAATGCTTGTTTTGATAGCACGTATATCAAACCCAGCCCCTGAGGTAGCATTAGCCTGAGGATCAGCATCTACCAGAAGGATTTTATGCTCAAGCACAGCCAGGCTTGCCGCCAGATTAATAGCAGTGGTCGTTTTTCCTACTCATCCTTTTTGATTCGCGATTGAAATAACTTTTCCCATGGATCTTATCAAATTACAAAAATAAATCACCCTAATAGACCGAGGGCAAAATTATAATATTAATCGGAACATGAGGGGGGAGTAGGCAATGGTTTTTTAACAATTGTACTGAAGGATCAGACTCTTGTTAAAGAAATCGTATATCCCGTACCATTAACTGTATACTGGAAACACCCCGAAAAATATTTTCTTCAATACTGAAACAAAGATCAAAGGGTCTGCCTGTATGAATATCATTAAAAAGGTGCCCTTTATTAAATGCAATGGCTTCAATTTCAGAAGTTCCTGCTTGTCCATCAGTAAGGCTCAATTTCAGGTGTTCCCAACCTCTTCCAACCTGACGACTCTTACCGGTATCGAAAACATTTCTGGTTACAAAAACCGGCGCAGGATTTTCCGGACCAAAAGGTTCAAACTGCTGCAATATTCTGAAAAATCGAGCTGTGATATCAGATAATAATATTTCCCGATCAATAAGTAACTGCGGCACAAGCTGATCATCAGTAATTGTTGAACAAACATATTCCTCAAATCGCTCTATAAACGCATCAATATTTTCAATAGGAAGGGAAAGACCAGCTGCATATTTATGCCCCCCAAAGCTTTCAAGCAAATCACTACAGCTATTTATAGCATTGTACACATCATATTCATCCACTGATCTGGCTGAGCCGGTAGCCATTCCATTAGAGCGGGTCAGGATAACGGTAGGGCGGTAATATTGCTCAATCAAACGAGAGGCCACTATTCCCACTACCCCCATAACCCAATCGGGCTTATATAAAACTATCGATTTCCTTTTTTTGATCTTGTCCTGCTCCTCAACCATCTTAATAGCCATTGCTGTAATATCACCGTCAATACTTTTACGGTGATCATTATAGGAATTAATTTGCTCTACCAGCTTTTGAGCCTCCTGTCGGTTATCCGAGATCAGCAACTCAACAGAGCTTGCACCTGATGAAATGCGACCTGCTGCATTAATGCGGGGACCAATTTTGAACACCACCTCCGAAATAGTCACAGATTTATCACCAATATTCGCAATATTCATTAAGGCTTTGAGTCCCGGAACCGGTTTTCTATTCATCTTCTCCAGTCCATAAAAAGCCAAAATCTTGTTTTCACCTGTCATCGGCACCAAATCGGAAGCAATACTCACCGCTACAAGATCAAGATATTCTGCAACATGTGAAAACGGAATCCCATTCCTTAAGCAATAGCCTTGCAATAATTTGAACCCCACACCACAACCCGACAAACCCTTATACGGATATTCACATCCTGGTCTTTTAGGATCGAGAATAGCAACAGCATCGGGCAATTCCTCTCCAGGAAGATGATGATCACAAATAATGAAATCTATACCTTTTGAACTGGCGTGCTTTATCCTGTCTACAGCTTTAATTCCGCAATCGAGAGCAATAATCAGGCTATATCCATTCTCCTCCGCAAAACTAATTCCTTGATAGGAGATTCCATATCCTTCGGAATAGCGGTCGGGAATATAATAAGCAATTTCTTCAAGGCGCTCACGAAGAAAAGAGAACATTAATGCAACAGAAGTAGTTCCATCAACATCATAATCCCCGTAAATTAAAACCTTCTCCTGCTTATCAATTGCCTCTTTTATCCTTTGAATTGCAATATCCATATCCTTCATTAGAAATGGATTGTGCAAACTTTCCAATTGAGGGCGAAAAAAAGCACGAGCCTGCTCAAAATCCCTTATCCCGCGCTGCACTAACAGAAAAGCAAGAACTGCATCAATATTTAGCTCTTCCGATAGGCTTTCCACCAGGATAGGATTCGGTTCAGGTAAAAAGTTCCACAGTTTTTCCACGCAGTCAAAATAGATTCCGGCAAGTTTTAAAGATAGCATTTTTTGCTGTTTGATTAGATGTTGCAGTAAAGTATCTTTGCAAAAATCTTAAATCACGGAATTATGGCAGAATACAGTGAACAAGAAATGATACGGAGAAATTCTTTGCAAAAAATCCGTGACCTTGGTATTAACCCATACCCTGCAGCACAATACCCTGTCAATACTCTAACTACTGATATTAAAAGAGATTATGATCCTGAGAAAAATAATTTTCAGGACATTTGCATAGCAGGCCGAATCATGTCCAGACGAATAATGGGAAAGGCTTCTTTTGCCGAATTACAGGACTCACAGGGCAAGATTCAAATTTATTTCAATCGGGATGAACTATGCCCGGGAGAAGATAAAACCCAATATAACACCGTTTTTAAAAAGCTCCTGGATATTGGTGATCTTATTGGTATTAAGGGATATGCATTTTACACTCAGGTTGGTGAATTGAGCATTCTTGCCAAAGAGCTGACCATTCTCAGTAAATCAATTCGCCCCCTTCCTATTGTGAAAGAAAAAGAGGGAAAAACTTATGATGCTTTTACTGATCCGGAACAACGATACCGACAACGATACCTCGACTTAGTAGTTAACCCACAGGTAAAGGAGACCTTTGTAAAAAGAACCCGCCTGGTGCAATCCATGAGGAATTACCTCGATGCCCAGGCTTATGTTGAAGTAGAAACTCCTATCCTTCAGCCCATATACGGGGGAGCGGCTGCCCGACCATTCAAAACTCATCATAATACACTTAACCAAACTTTATACCTGCGCATTGCCAATGAACTATACCTGAAAAAACTTATCGTAGGTGGATTCGATGGAGTTTATGAGTTTGCCAAAGATTTCAGGAATGAGGGAATGGATCGTTTCCATAATCCTGAATTCACTCAAATGGAATTGTACGTTGCTTATAAGGACTATTTCTGGATGATGGAAACCGTGGAAGCGATGGTTGAGAAGATTGCTCTTGACCTGCACGGGACTACACAGGTAAAAGTTGGGGAGAACCTGATCGATTTCAAACGTCCCTGGAAGCGTTATACCATGTATGAGGCAATAAATCATTTCACCAGGATTGATGTTAGTCAGATGAATGAAGAACAATTGATTGAGGTCTGCAAGCAACTAAAAGTTGAAACCGACCCAAGCATGGGAAAGGGGAAGCTTATTGATGAAATTTTCGGCGAATTCTGCGAGAGCAAGCTAATTCAACCAACTTTCATTACTGACTATCCGATTGAAATGTCTCCCCTGGCAAAGAAGCACCGTAGCGAACCAGGCCTGGTAGAACGCTTTGAAGCTATTTGTAATGGAAAAGAAATCTGCAATGCGTATTCAGAATTGAATGATCCAATTGATCAGCGCGAACGATTTGAAGAACAACTCCTGCTTGCAAAGCGGGGGGATGAAGAAGCCATGATGCTGGATGAAGATTTTCTACGTGCGATTGAACTCGGGATGCCACCCACTTCAGGACTGGGAATTGGTATTGACAGGCTTACCATGATCATGACCAATGCTGCTTCAATACAGGATGTTATTTTTTTTCCCCAAATGAGACCGGAAAAAAAGATAATCAAGGATGATGATCAGAAATTTATCGAACTGGGTATTCCTTCAGAATGGATTTCCCTGATTCAAAAGAGCGGAGTTCTTGTTGTAGCTGATCTGAAAAATCTCAATCCCAACAAACTGCATCAGGATCTATGCGGTGCGAATAAAAAAAATAAGCTCGGTCTGAAAAATCCATCCCAGGATGAGGTGAAAGATTGGATCGCAAAAATAGGATGAGCTCATCAACAATCAGTATTATCGGAGATGGAAGTTGGGCAACTGCCATCATGAAAATGCTAATGCAGAACAGCATCCAACCCGGCTGGTATATACGTGATGCAAAGAGAAGGGATCACATCATTAAGCATAAAAAAAATCCCGATTACCTGAGTTCTGTGGAATTGAATACCGGGTCGATAACTTTTTTTACCGACCTGACACAGGCCATCCAAAATAGCCACATCCTAATCTTTGTTATCCCTTCTGTTTATCTGAAGGAAACACTATCCTCTATAGAACCGGATCTTTCTGATAAGATTGTGGTTTCTGCAATCAAAGGAATTATTCCCTGTGAAAATATCTTAATTGCTGATTACTTCCGGAAATATCACAAGGTGGATCAGAACAAATATGCTGTAATTTCTGGCCCTTCTCACGCTGAGGTAGTCGCAATGGAGAAATTATCTTATCTTACCATTGCAGCCGAAAAGCCACAAGTAGGCCGACAAGTGGCTGATGCACTAAATTCCAGATTTATAAAAACAACAATAAATCAGGATGTTTACGGAACCGAATATGCAGCAGCCCTCAAAAACGTCATGGCCATTGCTGCAGGTATCTGTCATTCATTAAACTATGGTGATAATTTCCAGGCAGTTCTCATATCCAATGCCATTCAGGAGATGAAAAGATTCCTCAACAAAGCAGATCCAAGGATTAGAGACATAAAGGGATCATCTTATCTGGGCGATCTCCTGGTTACGGCCTACTCCCAATTTAGCCGAAACCGTACTTTTGGAACGATGGTCGCTAAAGGTTATTCAGCCAACTCAGCAATTATGGATATGAACATGGTAGCCGAGGGTTATCATGCCGTAAAATGTATACACGAGATAAACAAGGAATTATTAGTGAACATGCCAATCACTGATGCAGTCTATAATATACTATACGAGAATATTTCACCTGGAATTGAAATCAGATTACTCACAGAACAACTTAGTTGAATATGAGCATATTAAATATCGATCTACAAGCTATTGAACCCTGGGTCAGCAATAATGATCTGAATACTTTTCTCCCATCAGCTCTTAGGGCTCTTGAAGGGTTACATAATAAATCCGGAAAAGGAAATGATTTTCTTGGCTGGATAAACCTGCCGGATAATGCAGCTGAACAGGCAGAGGAAATTATTAGTAAAACAGCTGCATTCAAGCAAGGCCTCGACTGTATTGTTGTGATCGGAATCGGAGGATCATACCTGGGAACAAAGGCAGTGATAGATGCTCTGGCAAATCCATTTGGAAATAATTTACCCGGTCCTGAAATCTGCTATGCCGGACATCATCTTAGTGAAGATTATCTGGATGTTCTGATTGGCCACCTACAGTCAAAAAACTGGGGTATTGTGGTAATCTCAAAATCAGGAAAAACGACCGAGCCGGCTCTTGCTTTTCGCTTGCTAAATACTGCCTTGATCAGTAAATATGGCCGTCCGGAAGCAAAAAACAGAGTGTTAGCAATTACCGATGCCAAAAATGGGGCTTTAAGAACACTGGCTAATCAGGAAAAATACCAATCATTCATTATCCCTGATGATATTGGAGGCAGATATTCTGTCCTGACCCCGGTTGGCCTTGTACCTATTGCCCTCGCAGGATACGATATTAATAGCTTTATCCGGGGGGCACAGCAAATGTCAGTACCAACATTGCCTGGAAAAACCGACCTTGAAAACCCGGCAATCATATATGCTGCTGCAAGAAATGCTCTTCTGGCAAAAAACAAGACTACGGAGATTCTTGCAAACTTCAATCCACGTTTACATTATGTAGCAGAATGGTGGAAACAACTTTATGGTGAGAGCGAAGGGAAGGACCAGAAAGGTATTTTCCCTGCCAGTGTTGATTTCACTACCGACCTTCACTCCATGGGCCAATATATTCAGGATGGTCCAAGAAATTTATTTGAAACCTTTCTGACTGTCGGCCAAGGACAAAAAACTGTAATAGTACCGGAGGATAAGGATAACCTCGACCAGCTGAACTATATCTCCGGCAGAAGGATTGAAGATATAAATCAACAGGCTGCCCTCGGCACCCTTCTGGCTCATGTTGACGGCGGCGTACCTGTAATCCAGATTCAGCTTGCTAAGCTCAATGAAGAAGCATTAGGAGCCCTTTTCTATTTCTTCGAAATTTCCTGTGGGATTTCTGGATATATGCTGGGAGTTAATCCATTTGACCAGCCTGGAGTAGAAGCATATAAGAATAATATGTTTGCTTTGCTGGGCAAACCGGGATTTGAAAATCAAACTGAAATTTTGAAAAAAAGGCTTGAAAAATAGTTCATGATGAATCGGCAAACAAAAGGAAGTATCCTGGCTCTGGTAGCAGCACTCGCTCTGGCCAACTCATTTATTTTCAGCAAATCGGCACTTAATACTGTTCACTTTGTTCAATTCGGACTGGTTTGGTTCAGTATGGGCTTAGTCTGGTTGATCGCTTACATTTTTATTTCCGGTGATCTTAAAGAAATCCGTAAATTAAATCAAAAAGGACACCTGTATACTTTCCTTGTTGGCTTATTCGAAGCTTTGGGAACAGCCTTCTTTTATATCGCCTTAAAAAAGGTTGAAAACCCGGCTATCGTTTCCTTCCTGGGAAATGCAGGACCTGTTTTTGTCACCCTGTTTGGTATAGTTCTTCTAAAGGAAATTTATAGTAAACTAGAGATTCTCGGAGTCATCCTGGCTATTTCGGGGATATTTGCAATCTCCTTTCAATCTGGTACAGTTTCCGATGGAATATTTATGCCTGGTACAGAATGGATTATTCTGGCCTCATTGATGTTCGCCACCGGGACAATAATAGGACGAAAGCAAATACATCAGCTTAGCCCCTCCTTACTATCATTAATAAGGGTAGTTCTTCTCTTCCTTGTTTTTGTTGTTCTATTCATTTCCCTGGATCTTGATCTAAAACTCCCGGCCAAAGCCTTTCGTGATATGGCCATTGGGTCTTTTCTTGAAGCTCTGGTAACAATGGTTGCTGCTTATTCTGCTCTTAAATATATTCAGGCCATTAGAATGTCGATCCTGGTAAATTCAAAAAGTATCTGGGTTCTTATCAGCGCTTTTATTTTTTTCAAAATGATACCGGAAACACATCAGTTAATAGGCGGTTTTTTATCCCTGGCAGGAGTAATCCTTCTGACCATTGGGAAGAAAAAATATAAGGGATAAGTTTAGTTTTTGGAATTCGATAGGGTCCAGGCAGCTTCTATCTGAATTTGTCTATCCACAGTCACACCGCTTTTCGAAGCTTTCTCTCGAATATTTTTCATCCAATCAGCATTATGTCGGATTTTCATCTCGTAAAACGATTGGTTCTTAGTCAGCAATCCCTTCTGTCCATCCTGCCAAAATTGATAGCCGGAGTGACCTTCCAGGCCCTGCTCCAGACTTATACCTTTATTTGCTGACTCTTCCACCACCTGATCAAACCACTTATAATGGGAAATAATTCTACTTGTATACCAATACCGGTAGTTTACAGGGGCGTCTCTATAGTAGATGTCATACAGCCGGTCAAAAAATGCCCAGGCAAATTTGTAAAAGAAGCGCTCGGTAATCATAACCATCACCAGATCCATACTTTCTACTTCAGCTCTGAAATTGATCATACTGGTATCCTTGAGGGCAGCCCAGGACTCGGGAAATATCTCCACATTGTAATACCAAAATGCTGTGTTAGCATAGATACTATCGCATATCCCTGCATTGAGAATATTGAAGTAAAAACTATCGGATATAGCTAAAACCCTTGGTTTAAGAGAGTCGGCAACCTGACTGTAGCTCACTTGAGGATAGGTCATTGGCGGGTGTCCTGGCAAAACAATTACATTCATCAGCTTAGCCAGATCACCATCAGTGCCTTTTAGCTTTCTCGATGGCTCAAGAGATCCGATAATAAGATCCGGAACTTTCATATTTGTCCATTCTTCAACCAATGGAAGAAGAGTGTCCATTGCGGTAAGCATACCATAAAACGACCAATGAATCCCTCCTTTGGGGAAAAGAGGAAAGGAGACTTCATCTTTAATTCTCTGAAAATGACTGTTTAAATCCAGTAAAGCGATTTGTTCCCCACGGCAACCCTCCAAAATCCTGGAGTAATTTGTTTGCTTATCAGAGGAAACAGGTTTCAAATGATTGGGGATATACTCGTGAAAATATGTAGCCTTGCTGGGTTCAATAACCACAGCCAGGTTTACTCCAAGCCTGGAGAGAGTGTCCTTGACTAAACCAGCTCT
Source organism: Bacteroidota bacterium (assembly GCA_030592205.1). Lineage (GTDB taxonomy): Bacteria > Bacteroidota > Bacteroidia > Bacteroidales > UBA12481 > JAUVKA01. The sequence goes on from JAUVKA010000069.1 coordinate 10,666, forward strand.
TCGAAACTTTTCCTTCCAGTACCAATCGCCGGGATAATCTCCTCCCCGGTGGGCGCGCAGGTAATCTTCCTCATATAAATATCTCTTTTTTCCTACAACAACACCTCGTGCATTGGCTTTACGGAAAAAGCTAAACTCTATTTGATTTTTGAGCCGGATAAGAAAAGGCCTGAATCCTATCCTTTGCTCAATTGCTTGCCCTGTCCCTTTCTGAAAGGAACCATCAATCCATGTTTTCAGGCTAAATGCAGGATATTCAGGAGGGACACCGGCTTTATGTAATGGAGCCACCATTATGAAGCCAGTATTTTGTTGAATAAGTGGCAAACTGAGAGCAAAAAACAGAAAAACAAAAATTATATGTCGAGCCCATTTCTTCATACTAAAACCTGAAGTAGATGAAAGGATTGAAATCGGAAGATGTTATAAACGCCAGGCAAATAACAAAAAGAATAATAGAAACACTGCTTCTCAAAATAGCGCTGCGGGTTGAAGGCAAATCTCCAAAGTATTTTTCCTGCCAGGATTCAATACCCTCCCGCATAGCAAAAAATGAAAAGAAAATAGCCAGCAGCATAATCACCCAAAAATGTGTGCCAGGGTGAAAACCCGGACCTACAAGCTTAATGCTAAACATACTTTTCAGATAAAACCCAAGCTGGTCGAAGTCCTCTGCTCTAAATAATACCCAACCTACAAGAGTAATAAAATAGGTTAGGATTACAGATGGCCATTTTTTCATCCATATTGTCAGTTTTGCCAGAAACATACGGTCGAGAACAAGGAATAATCCATGAAAAGCACCCCAAAGAACGAAATTCCAAGCCGCCCCATGCCATAATCCCGATATCAGAAAGACTACCCAGAGATTGAAAAACAAGCGTCTTTTAGTTTTAACACGACTACCACCCAAAGGAATATATAGATAATCCTTCATCCATCTCCCCAATGTCATATGCCATCGACGCCAAAATTCAGTGATATTTCTGGAGATATATGGGTTATTGAAATTTTCAGGGAATTTAAATCCAATCATACGGCCGATACCTAT
>JAUVKA010000376.1 GCA_030592205.1 Bacteroidota bacterium
ATGCCCAGTCTGAGTAAATCTGTCCCGATCACGAACACCGGCAATATCATTGATCCGCTTAGCCGGACTTTCAGTATTCGTTTGAATATGAAAAACCATAAGGAGCAGATCAAGCCTAACATGCTGGCAACTCTCAAACTAAAGGATTACTCTGCTGAAGGAGTTATTATTGTACCCACCTTATACATTCGCCAGGATCTGCAGGGCTTCTTTGTGTATGTAGCAAAGGGGCACGACGGAGAGTATTTTTCCATGAAAACTTATATCCAAACCGGGCGTTCCGACGGGCGCAAAACTATCGTTGAAGAGGGTTTGAAAGCTGGTGATTGGTTGATCGTAAAAGGATATAATCAGATTAAAGATGGCAGCAAATTGAGTATTACACAGCTGTAACAGGATATTGTGAAATCAAGAAGCTGAAATTCAGAAGCCAAAATGAAGAATATCATTGAAAATACAGAACAGAAAAAGGGAGTAAGGGAGTTCAAGCTGACGACCCTGGCTCTTAAAAATAAAAACACAGTTTACCTGGGAGTTTTTGTGTTGTTATTATTCGGGATCATCTCATATTTTACCATGCCGAAGGAGCTGTTTCCTGAGGTAAATTTCCCTACCGTGTTCGTTCAAACCGTTTATCCCGGGAATTCTCCTGAAGATATCGAGAACCTGATATCCCGACCGCTGGAAATTGAACTTCAATCGGTACAGGGAATCAATAAGTTGAAATCTACCTCTATGCAGGATTTCTCCATGATTTTTGTGGAATTCCAGAGCAACGTGGACATTAAAGAAGCTTTAGTAGATGTAAAAGATGCTATTGACAAGGCTATGTCGGAATTGCCTGATGATCTCCTGTCCGATCCCAGTGCAATGGACCTTGATTTTTCATCCTTCCCGATCCTAAACGTGAACCTATCAGGCGATTATTCCATGGTTCAGCTCAAAGACTATGCGGAATATCTGCAACAGGAGTTTGAAAGGATACCTGAAATTTCTCAGGCAAATATCAGCGGAGTGGATGAAAGGGTTATCCGTGTTGAAATCGACCTGCTCCGAATGGAATCATTGGGCTTAAGTTTTCAGACGATTGAAAATGCCCTGATGATGGAAAACATCACTATGGCCAGCGGGGAACTCAAGCTGGAAGGGACCCGTAGATCAGTGAGAACAGTGGGAGAATTTCAAACTATCGACGACATCAGAAATATTATTATTAAACAGGATCCAAAAAATACTGTTTACCTGAAAGACATTGCGGAGGTGATTGACGGATTTGAAGATAGGAAGAGCTTTGCCCGTTTAAACGGCAAGCCGGTTGTAACCCTTCAGATCATTAAAAAAGATGGTAAAAATCTCATATCGGCTACTGAGGCAGTTCAGAAAACTATTGTCAAATCCTATGATAACGAGGGTATTCCATCCGATCTGGACGTGAATTACACCTTTGATCAATCGGAGGGAGTAAAGGATCAGATAACAAATTTGGAGAATAGCATTATTCTGGGGGTTTTACTAGTTGTACTGGTTTTACTTTTCTTCCTTGGCTTGAGAAATGCTCTTATCGTTGGCCAGGCTATCCCTTTGTCGCTCTTTATCACTTTTGTGATCCTGAATATCCAGGGTGCCCAGATCAATATGATTGTTCTTTTCTCTCTTATTCTTGCTCTTGGTATGCTGGTGGACAATGGTATTGTGGTAGTGGAAAACATCTCCCGCTTCAGGGAAAAAGGATATGGAACCTTTGAGGCAGCACGACTGGGGGTTGGGGAAATTGCCAGGCCTATTATTTCTTCAACTCTTACCACTCTGGCAGCTTTTTTTCCGCTGATGTTCTGGAGCGGGATGATGGGGGAGTTCATGAAATACATGCCTATTACCCTCATCGTTGTACTTACTTCTTCTTTGATGGTAGCCTTGGTATTCATCCCTGTATTCACTGATACCTTCGACCGGGATGGGAATAACAAAAAGGCCGCTTCCAAAAAGCGAATCCTGATAATTGCCGGCATTATAGCTGTCGTGGCTGTTTTCTTCTATATCATGAAAGTCATTTGGTTTGCAAATATTCTGGCTCTTATTGCCATTGCTACTTTTGCTTATCAACTGATAATGAAGCAAATGTCTGTTTGGTTTCAAAGCATCTTTTTGGTATGGATGGAAAATATTTATCTCCGATTCATTCGTTTCAGCCTGAGTGGTAAAAAGCCCGGCTTATTCATTATCGGGATGTTCCTGTTGTTTTTTATCACATTGGGATTTTTCGGTTCCAGAAGCGGTGATGTATTATTATTCCCCGAGAGTGATCCCGGTGAGATAGTGGTTCATTCCGAACTACCCCTGGGTACAGATATTGATGTTACTGATTCAGTGTCGCATGTTATTGAAAACAAGATTAAGAATCTTATTGGGGATGAAATGTCAATAGTGGAATCCCTTCTCACAACAGTGGGAAACGGAGCCAGGCGGATGGATGAAATGACTTTTGGGGAAACTCCTCACAGAGCAATGACCCAGTTACATTTTGCTCATTTTATTGATCGACATGGGATAAGTACTTCTATGCTTCAAAAAAGATTATCAGACGGCCTGGTTGGTCATTTTCCGGGGGTTAATATATTTATCGAAGTTGAGGCCCACGGTCCACCTACCGGTAATCCGGTAAATATTGAAATTACTGGAAAAGATTTTGATGTATTATTAGGATGGGCAGATACTATTATCCGCAAAATCGAGAACTCATCTATTGAGGGTATTGAGGGATTAAAAACTGATATTGAATTGGGTAAACCCGAGCTCCTGGTTGAAATCAACCGGGATAAAGCCCAGCGCTACGGCTTATCAACCCTGGTTATTGCCTCTACTCTGCGTACAGCTCTTTTTGGCAAAGACGTCTCGGATTTCAAAATTGGTGAAGAGGAATATCCCATTCAAATCCGTCTGGCAGAAAAATACCGCTCCGATCTCAGTAGTTTGATGAATCAAAAGATTACCTATTTTAATCAGGCTACAGGTATGTCTGCACAGGTGCCTATTTCTGCTGTGGCAGACTTCAAATTTGGATCAACTTACAGCTCTGTAAATCGGATAGATATGGAGCGAGTAGTTACCGTATATTCCGGCTTGAACAAAGGATACAATTCGTCGCGGGTTAATTCACAATTAAACCAATTATTGAAAGATGTGAGCTTGCCCGATGGTTATTCGTATCAGTTTACGGGGGAAGCAGAAGAAACAGAAAGCACATCGCTCTTTATGATACAGGCACTACTGCTGGTAATGGCCTTAATGCTGATTATTCTGGTTACACAGTTTAATTCCTTTGCCAAGCCCATGATAATCCTTGCCAGTGTATTCTTCAGTATTATTGGTGTGCTGGGTGGATTGGCCACTTTCAAGATGGATTTTGTGATAATGATGACCGGTATTGGAATAATAGCTCTGGCCGGTGTGGTGGTAAATAACGCTATTGTGCTGGTTGATTATGTTGGGCTGTTGAAACGGCGCAAGCGGGAAGAGCTTGGATTAGATGAAAAGGGTGTGCTGCCTATTGAATTAGCTAAGGATTGTGTTATTGAGGCTGGTAAAACAAGGCTCCGTCCGGTTTTGCTCACTGCAGTAACCACTATTCTTGGTCTTTTACCACTGGCAATTGGTCTGAATATCGATTTTGCCACCCTCTTTTCACGACTGAAGCCCAATCTTTATTTTGGAGGTGATAATGCTATGTATTGGGGCCCACTCGCCAGCACAGTCATTTTTGGCCTGGCCTTCGCTACCGTAGTGACTCTGGTGATTGTTCCTGTGATGTACCAGATTGGGCAGAAAGCCCAAAGGAAGGCAAAAGTAAGGCAAAAGGCAAAAAGCCTGCCCCGGACTTGATCCGGGGGCAGAAGTAGGTTTGAAGAATTAAGTATAAAGAAATAAGTAGAGACGCATCATGATGCGTCTCCTTGATGGAAGTCCTGACGAAGGGACGAAAAGGTTCCTGCCTCCGCAGGAATGACTTCTCTATCGAATCTTAAGCTATGCTACAATATGGCGGTCATTCCTGCGAGGCGGGAATGACTTCTCTATCGAATTTTAAGCTATGCCACAATATGGCGGTCATTCCTGCGAGGCGGGAATGACTTCTCTATCGAATCTTAAGCTATGCTACAA
>JAUVKA010000325.1 GCA_030592205.1 Bacteroidota bacterium
ATCAGAATCCTGGTTGCAGGTTGCAGGTTGCGGGTTGCAGGTTGTGTGTTTTTTTCCATCGTTATTCTTACGTCAATTTGGACGCAAATATGTGTCCCTACATTGTCCTAATCCTTACTTGAGCCTTGAGCCTTGAGCCTTGTATCTTATCCTAGTATTCGCCCCAATGATTTATACTGATATCATCAATACTCAGCTTACAGAATGCTGTGATAAAGGCTTCTGCCAACCTGGCATTTGTAATCAAAGGCACATTAAAATCAATTGCATTCCTTCGGATAATATGATCGTTTTTTAGTTCGCCCTGGGTAAGGTTCTTAGGGATGTTTATTACCAGATCGATTAAGCCCTTACGGATATAATCCAAAGTGTTGGGATGAGTATCTTCATCTGGCCAATGAAGGATAGTTACATCAATACCATTCCCCATCAGAAATTCCCCTGTACCACGTGTTGCGAAAAGCTCATAGCCATTATCAGCGAGCAAATGACTGGCTTCCAGTAGGGTAACCTTGTCTTTGATAGGGCCTGTAGATAGAAGAATATTCTTTTTTGGGATACGATACCCAACTGAAAGCATGGCTTTGAGGATCGCATCATCATAATCCTCACCCAGGCATCCTACCTCTCCAGTGGAGGACATATCAACTCCCAGCACCGGATCAGTCTTTTGCAATCTTGAGAAGGAAAACTGCGAAGCTTTTACCCCTATATAGTCCAGATCAAATATCGATTTATGAGGCTTATCCGGTTTCTGACCCAGCATGACGCACGTGGCCATTTCCACCAGGTTGGTCTTAAGCACTTTTGATACGAATGGCATACTTCGCGAGGCTCGTAGGTTACATTCAATAACTTTTATATCGTTATTCTTTGCCAGGAATTGGATATTGAATGGCCCCGAGATATTTAGCTCTGCGGCAATCTGGCGAGTGATCTTTTTAATCCTCCTGACAGTTTCGAAATACAATTTCTGGGGAGGGAAAACCATGGTTGCATCGCCTGAATGAACTCCGGCAAACTCAACGTGCTCACTCATGGCATATACAAGAAGTTCGCCTTTGCTTGCTACGGCATCGATCTCTATCTCTTTGGCCTGTTCGATAAAATCGGTTACCACTACAGGATGTTGCTTGGAGACAAGAGCGGCCAGGTTAAGATAATCGCCCAGTTCATCTTTATTTGACACTACATTCATAGCAGCCCCTGAGAGCACATAAGAAGGTCTGATCAGAACCGGGAATCCTACCCGGTCGACGAAGGTGAAAATTTCATCCATATCGCTCAGCTCCTTCCATTCAGGTTGGTCAACCTCCAGTTGATCAAGCATCATTGAAAACTTATGCCGGTCTTCTGCACGGTCGATTGATATCGGGGAAGTTCCCAGGATGTGGATGTTTTCCTTATGCAGTCGGAGTGCCAGGTTATTAGGGATCTGCCCGCCGGTGGATACAATTACCCCTTTTGGTGCTTCCAGATCCAGGATGTCCATTACTCTTTCAAATGATAGTTCATCAAAATAAAGCCGATCACTGGTATCATAATCTGTGGAAACGGTTTCGGGATTGTAATTGATCATTATCCCGCGTAGTCCCTGTTCACGAATTGTTTGCAGAGCATTCACACTGCACCAGTCGAACTCTACCGAACTGCCGATACGGTAAGCTCCTGATCCGAGAACAACAACTGATTTCTGATCATCGGGAAATTCTATATCGTGTTCTATTCCTGAATAACTAAGATATAGGTAATTGGTTTGTGCAGGGTATTCAGCCGCCAGGGTATCAATCTGTTTTACATAGGGCAGTATACCTCTCTTTTTTCGGTGTTCTCTGACAGTCCTGAGTTCCTGTTCAATTTTATCCACCGGACTTTTCATTACAAAGCGGGCAATCTGAAAATCTGAGAAGCCCATTTTTTTGGCTTCAAGAAGCAGATTATCCGGTAGTTTCTCTAAGGTTGTGATTAAGGAAAGACTTTCTTTGAGATCAAAAATATTTCTAAGCTTTACCAGGAACCATTTATCTATTCCGGTTAGCTGATGGATACGATCGATACTTATTCCTTCTTCAAGAGCCTGTGCGATAAAAAAGATTCGCATATCGGTAGGGACTTGCAGCTCCTCTTCTACACTTTTTATTGGAATACCCCGGTTTCCTACAAAACCATGCATCCCCTGGCCGATCATTCGCAGGCCTTTTTGTATTACCTCTTCGAAAGAGCGACCGATGGACATCACTTCTCCAACACTTTTCATGCTCGATCCAATCTCGTGGGAAACTCCCTCAAACTTGTCCAGATCCCATCTGGGAATTTTACAAACGATATAGTCGAGGGCCGGTTCAAAGCAGGCAGTAGTTGTTTTGGTTACCGCATTTTTTAACTCGTGCAGTCCATAACCCAAACCCAGTTTTGCTGCTACAAATGCTAGTGGATACCCTGTGGCCTTCGATGCAAGAGCTGATGACCGGCTAAGTCGGGCATTGACCTCAATCACCCTGTATTCTTCGGATTCAGGATCCAGTGCATACTGAACATTACATTCTCCAATAATACCGATATGGCGAATAATTCTTATTGAAAGAGCACGTAGTTTGTGGTATTCAGCATTTGTCAGAGTTTGTGAAGGAGCCACCACAATACTTTCCCCTGTATGAATTCCCAGAGGATCAAAGTTCTCCATGTTGCATACGGTGATGCAATTGTCGTATCGGTCGCGAACTACTTCGTATTCAACTTCCTTCCAGCCTTTCAGAGATTTTTCCACCAGGATCTGAGGCGACATAGAAAGGGATTTCGCAGCCAACATATCCATCTCATCTTCATTATCACAGAATCCGCTTCCCTGTCCTCCTAAACTGTATGCCGAACGAATAATTACCGGATATCCCAGGTCGAGGGCAGCCTCTTTGGCCGCATCAAGCGTTGTAACAGCATGACTTTGGATGGTGTCAACATCGATCTCATCCAGCTTTTTTACAAAAATATCTCTGTCTTCCGTGTTAATAATGGCCTGAACAGGAGTTCCCAATACCTGTACCTGATACTTCTCCAGGATGCCTGACTGAAACAGTTCCACACCACAATTAAGAGCAGTTTGACCTCCGAAAGCCAGGAGGACACCCTGTGGTTTTTCTTTTTGTATGACTTTAGTTACAAAATAAGGAGTAACAGGAAGGAAATATATCTTGTCGGCAATACCCTCGGATGTCTGGACGGTTGCGATATTTGGATTGACCAGGATGGTCTCAATGCCTTCTTCCCTGAGAGCTTTCAATGCCTGGGATCCGGAATAATCAAATTCACCTGCTTCACCTATTTTCAATGCTCCGGAGCCGAGGACTAATACTTTTTTGATATCGTTCATTCTATAATTATTTATCCCCTACGGGGAATTTTATCATCGCAGGATCTCCTTTGTTCTACCATTATTTATCCCCTATGGGGAATCCATTAATCATCAAATATACCTTGCTACAATTCTTTAACCGCTACGCGGTATAAATTGCCTAATTGCCTTCCTGCTTTATTAGGTCAATAAAATCATCGAATAGAAATTCCGTATCCGTAGGCCCGCTACTGGCTTCCGGGTGAAACTGCGAGCTGAAAAAGGATTTGCTTTTATGTTTTATTCCTTCATTGGTATTATCATTCAGATTGGTAAACAGTGGTTCCCAATCTTCCGGTAAGGTTTTGTCGTTTAGTGCAAATCCATGGTTTTGGGAAGTAATAAAGGCCTTGTTGGTTCCATGTTGTAGTACCGGCTGATTATGACTCCTGTGCCCGTATTTAAGCTTGTAAGTATCACCCCCTGCAGCAAGTCCCAGCAACTGGTTACCCAAACAGATGCCGAAGATTGGAGTATCCTGAGATAGTGCCTGGCTGAGGTGATTAATAGTTTTGCTGCATGCTTTCGGATCACCGGGGCCGTTGGAAATAAATAGCCCATCGTATTGTTCATTTGTGAAATCATGATCCCAGGGAACCCTGATAATTGTAGTGTCACGACGCAGAAGGCAGCGAATGATATTATTTTTCACTCCGCAATCCACCAGAAGGATGCGGTACTTACCCGATCCATATTCAACTTTCTCTTTTACACTTACTTGTGCAACCAGGTTTTCCTTGTTTGGGTCGTAGAAAGGAAGGTTTTCATCATCAAAAAGTATCTTTCCAAGCATAGCTCCTTCCTCACGAAGGTGCTTCGTCAGGGCTCTTGTATCAATCCCATATATCCCTGGGATTTTAGAATCTTTCAACCAGTCGGCCAGGCTTTGATCTGCATTCCAATGGCTGTAGTTGAAGGAATAATCTGATATAACCAGTGCTGAGATATGAATATCATCCGATTCAAAAAACTTCAGCAATCCATGTTCCCTTTGTTTTCCCGGGACTCCATAATTACCTATCAGAGGGTAGGTAAGTACCAGGATCTGACCGCGGTATGATGCATCAGTAATGCTTTCCGGGTATCCGGCCATTGCTGTGTTGAATACCACTTCCCCGGCCACTGATTCTTCGTAACCGAATGACCAGCCATGGAATTCAGCTCCGTCTTCCAATACCAGCCTAACCGGCCTTGAGCCCTGGTGGTTTACACTCTCTTTACTCATAATTTATTTATTTGATCGGAATAATACACCTGTGCTTTTTTACGTAAATTATATTCTGAGCTCATTACTTCTCCGTATGCACCTGTTGAACGGATTGCAATCAAGTCGCCTCTTTTGGTAGGAGGCAGGCTTACTGCTTTACCGAAACAATCAGAAGATTCACAAATAGGGCCAACCACATCATACGCTTCATGCGGTCCCTGAGCCGATAGGTTTTCTATTTTATGATAGGATTGATACAATGCCGGACGAATCAATTCAGTCATTCCTGCATCCAGAATAGCGAATTTTGTGTTAATTCCCTTTTTTAGGAATAATACTC
>JAUVKA010000331.1 GCA_030592205.1 Bacteroidota bacterium
CCGAATACCCCGAGAAGTCGAAATAAATCTGAAATGAATAGGCGATAATGCCGAACCAGGCAAGCGGTGTACTAAGAGCTGTTTCAGGCAAGCTGAAAATACGATCTACCTCAGCCCCTAAAACATTCGCTATCAATACCTTTTTCGACAAACCAATAATAAATCTAAAGAAGCCAAGAAGCCGGTTGTCCACTGTTTCCTGATGTGAACGATCCTTTATCTGATCTGCTATTTCGTGGTAGCGAACAATAGGACCGGCAATCAATTGAGGAAATAAAATGATATAAAGGGCATAATCCCATAATTTGTCCAGGGGGATGTGAACTTTCCTATACACATCCACAGAATAGCTCAGTTTCTGAAAAGTAAAAAAGGATATCCCTATAGGCAAAGCAATCCTGACCCAGCTAAAGCCTGTTGAGCCGGTAGCCTGTAATAATTGATTAATATTATCAACAAGGAAATTTGCATATTTGAAATACACCAATAAACCAACATTCAAAAATACAGAAGCAGCTAACCACCATCTCTTTTTCCTCCCAAGTTGGGTATCCATGTGTTGGATTATATAAAAATCCAGTACTATCGACCCTCCAACCATGAAAATAAACAACGGAGCACCCCACATATAAAAGAATACACTAAAAGCCAGAGCCACATAATTCTTGTAGGGCTTTGCAACCAGGTAATAAACCAGCAAAAATGCCGGGAAGAAAAAAAGTAGGAATAAGCTGCTACTAAAAACCATGGTAAATCTTACCGATAATCAGCGAAGGTAAAAAAAAGCCGCCCTAATTGAATAAGAGCGGCCTGTAATTCACGTGCTGCACTTTTAAACCAATTTGTTCTTTGCAGCAAAATCGCTCAGTATCCCAGTGAGGTCGGGCTTACCGATTTCTTGTAAATCGTAGTACACCCGGGTATTAGGCTTTTTGATATTAATAATTCTGTTTAGGTCGATTGGTGTTCCAATAATTACTGAATCACAATCGCTGTTATTGATAGTCGTTTCCAGGTCTTTAAGCTGTTCCGGGCTATATCCCATCGCGGGAAGTAATTCTCCAATATCAGGATAAGTCTCAAAAGTCTCTCTTAGCTTACCAACAAGAAAAGGTCTGGGATCAACCAGCTCAGTGGCACCAAATTTCTGAGCAGCAACGATTCCAGCTCCAATAGTCATTTCTCCATGAGTAAGGGTTGGACCATCTTCAACTACCAGAACTCTTTTACCCAGTATGATCTCAGGATTATCCACCCGAATGGGAGATGCTCCATCTACCACAATAGCTCCAGAATTATTTTCTGCAATATTTTCTCTGACAATCTGAATATCTTCAGGGGCAGCTGTATCCATTTTGTTGATTACAACTACATCTGCCAGTCTGAGATTCACTTCGCCAGGATAGTAATAAACTTCATGCCCTGGACGGTGTGGGTCAACAATAGTAATGGTCAGATCTGGCTTAAAAAAAGAGAAGTCATTGTTTCCACCATCCCATAATACAACATCACATCCCTTTGGATCATTCTCCGCCTCACGCAGAATAGCTTCGTAATCCACTCCTGCATAAATAACATTTCCGCGAATAATATGCGGCTCATATTCTTCCATTTCCTCTACTGTACACTTATGCCTGGCAAGATCCGAAATCTCCGCATAACGCTGAACCTTTTGGGCTACCAGGTCACCATATGGCATTGGATGCCGTACAGCTACCACCTTCAATCCCATTTCAATAAGAATTTCAATCACTCTTCTGGATGTTTGACTTTTCCCGCACCCAGTGCGAGCGGCAACAACAGAGATAACCGGCTTATTACTTTTAAGCATAGTGTGACGAGGACCTAAAAGGGCAAAACTGGCACCAGCCGCATTAACCAGCGCACTAAGATTCATTACGCGGTCATAGGGAACATCGCTATATGAGAAAACACAACTGTCGATTTGGTGTTTTTCAATCCACTCAGGCAATTCTTCCTCTGCAACAATTGGAATACCTTCCGGATATAATTCTCCGGCAAGCTCGGCAGGATATTTTCTGCCATCAATATCAGGAATCTGAGCTGCAGAAAAAGCTACAACTTCATACTCTTCCTGGTTCCTAAAATAAGTATTGAAATTATGGAAATCCCTTCCAGCAGCACCGATTATAATAATCTTTTTCTTATTCATAAAAACCTCCAATAGTATTAATAAAAAGTATTTAATAAAAGATCAGCAAATATACATTTTTAGGGAAAGCTCAAGCATGATATTTGTCTTGATATCATGACTATAATTCAAACAAGTAAGTGTTTTATTAACTAGTCAATGAATTGAATTCCTTCTGGTAAAAAAACTCCTTTTCATCAAAGGCCGGCACAAGATCATCTAACCAGATCGCTTCCGGATCATATTTGGCAAAGAAAGGTTTATTCACCCATTCAGAATTTCTTCCCTGAATGAAATGGAGCATGAATACCTTTTCCCCATTTATTTCAGTAATACCGTCAATTGTAACTTTCCCAGGATTTGCCGACATACTGGGCCCTCTGACGGTACGAGCCAAACCGCTAAGATTTTTATATGCAGCATTATAAATCTCATAAGCCCTGGAAAGAGGAACAGCAAAATAATGCTGCGCCCCGGTATTACGGGCAACAAACATATAATAGGGGATTAATCCCAACCTAATTTGTTCATGCCACATCTCTAACCAAATGGATGAGTCATCATTAATATGCTTAAGTAAAGGGCTTTGTGTCCGTATTTGTGCACCTGTACTCCGAATTCTGGCAATAGCCTGCTTCACCGGCTCCGACTTCAACTCATTAGGATGATTGAAGTGAGCCATAATAGCCAGGTGTTTACCGGCAGCCTGTACCTTACTAAAGATTTTTAAAATATCATATGCATCAGGATCTGTAATGAAGCGGTAGGGCCAGAAAGAGAGAGATTTAGTCCCTATTCGTATCGAAGTAAGATGATCCAGACCAGCCTTCAACAGGGCAGTAATATAGGTATCAAGATGCTGTGCCTTCATAACCATTGGGTCCCCGCCTGTAATCAGGAGATCCGTGATCTGTGGATTTCTCCTGAGATATTCCACCAGCAGATCAGCCTGCTTCATGGCAAAGCGGTAGTCTCCCATTCCCGTAAATTGGGGCCACCTAAAGCAGAAAGTACAATATGCATGACATGTTTGACCCTGAGTAGGAAAGAATAACATTGTCTCATCATATTTATGCTGTAGGCCCATCAAACGGGTTCCGTCCATCTCTGGAATATTATGATCAAGCTGACCGGCCGGGTGGGGATTAAGTGTGAGACGAATATCTTGAGCAGCTTTCATGATTTCCGATCTTCCTGCACCTTTTTTTACCAAATCAGCAATCAGATCGAAATGATCAGGCTTCAACATCCCACGTTGTGGGATGGTCATGCGAAATAATGGATCAGACATATAATCATTCCAATCCACCAGTTGATCCATCACATAGTTATTAGTCTTAAATGGCAGGACTTTACTAACTACTTCAATATTGAATATTTGCTCCTCTGACAATCGATCAATCTGTGGAATACATCGAAAATTTTGAGCTGTATATAGTTGATATTTCATTTGTTAACTTTTTTTGTGCTGAACAAATAAGCAAAGGCAGTGGGAAATACTTAATAAGTCAGCACAATGTGCATTTTCCTAAGAGGGATACAAAATTAATAAAACTGGGAAGGAAAACAAAACCTGGAAATTCTATCAGGCCACAACTTCAAATCTATCAGTATCCAAACGAAGGAAAATGAAGATCAACAGGCTGAATCCCAGTAAAGAAGAACCTCCATAACTAAAAAAAGGCAGTGGGATACCTATTACAGGGACTACCCCTATGGTCATCCCTATGTTGACCAGAAAATGAAAGAAAAGAATGGAAACCACGCCATAACCAAAAACCCTGGAAAAAGTGGATCTTTGCCGTTCCGACAGATAGATCAGTCTCAGTAGCAAACCCAAAAAAAGTGATAAAATGACTAAGCTGCCCAAAAACCCCCATTCCTCACCTACTGTGCAAAAAATAAAATCAGTACTTTGTTCAGGGACAAAATCGTATCGTGTTTGCGGACCCTTTAAAAAACCTTTTCCGAACAAACCACCTGAGCCAATTGCAATTTTTGATTGATTGACGTTATACCCTTTACCTAAAGGATCACTTTCCAATCCAAGCATAACATTTATTCGGGATCGTTGATGAGGCTCCATCATTTCATTGAAAACAAAATCTACTGAACTAATAAATAGCAAGGAACCAAACCACACAAATATGATCAAATACAAATGCCGCAGTCTTTTCTTATACAAGATCCAGAAATACACGAGGGTGGTCAGAAAGGCAGCTATCAGAATATGTCGAGCTACAGGCAGCTCGATATCAAAAACTTTTAATCCATAAAAAAACAGTAAATAAAATCCTATTGGTATGATTGTTCCAATAACAAAAAACCAGAATTTTTTTTGAATGAAAGCTACCAGAATAATTACCATGAGACTGATGGCAGAAACAAGACCAAGTAAAGGAAAAACCAGTGTCAGGAAAAATAATAAAATTGCCATGGTGCCCAAAACAAGAAAAGTGGGAGTCAATCCTTCACGGAAAAGTACAAGCAGAAGTACTATATAAACTATAGCAGAACCAGTATCATTCTGAGCCAGGATTAATACTGCAGGCAAGCCAATCATCCCTGCCAGTAGCAAGATATTTCGAATATTGTGGATTTTGAAATTAAATCTGGATAGCGATTTTGAAAGAACCAGAATGGTGCCGAATTTCGCAAATTCTGCAGGTTGGAGGCTAATCGGACCAAATACTATCCATGATTTGGCTCCGTTGATTTCTTCACCCACCACC
>JAUVKA010000415.1 GCA_030592205.1 Bacteroidota bacterium
AAACCTTCTGCAAGAGGAGAATGGGAGATAACAGATTTAAATCGTTTGTACCTGGAAGAAGAAAGTTTGCAGGTTCAATTACTTGGGAGGGGAATGGCCTGGTTGGATACTGGCACTCATGACAGTTTACTCCAGGCTTCAAATTTCATAGCAACTATTGAACATCGACAGGGCTTAAAATTATCCTGTATTGAAGAAATTGCTTTTATACGGGGATATATCAATAGAGATCAGCTTATTAAACTAGCTGAACCACTTAAAAACAATCAATACGGTCAATATCTCCTGCGGGTGGCCAGGGATCGACACCCGAAAATATAATATTTGTTTATGAAGGTCATTGAAACCAAATTATCCGGATTACTTATTATTGAGCCCAAAGTATTTGAAGACAAAAGGGGCTATTTCTTTGAGAGTTACAATAAAAAAATACTTAAAGAGTCAGGTATTGACATAGACTTTGTTCAGGATAATCAATCCTTATCAGCTTATGGAGTCGTACGTGGCTTACACTATCAACTTACTCCCTACGCCCAAACAAAGCTTGTTAGAGTACTGCATGGAAAAGTAATGGATATTGTGGTGGACATCAGGCAGGGATCTCTCACCTACGGGCATAGCCTCAGTATAGAATTATCCTCAGACAATAAGAACCAAATACTTATACCTCAGGGATTTGCTCACGGATTCGTTGTTCTTTCTGAATTGGCAATTTTCCACTACAAGTGTGACAAGTATTACAATCCTGAGTTTGAAAGAGGAATAAATCTGATGGATCAGGATCTGAATATTGACTGGCAAGTACCTGTCAAAGATCAGATCATCTCAGATAAAGACAGAGAATTGCCAAAATTCGCTGATGCAGAGATGAATTATTATCTTTAGGATAAAAAGCGATGAGCATAAAGCGGGTACTTATAACAGGAAGCGAGGGGCAGCTTGGAACTTCTATGCTGAAGCAAAAGAATGAATTTGAACTGCTTGAATTAATTCCAACTGATTTACGGGAGCTGGATATCACAAACAAGGCCGAAGTGATAAGTTACTTATCTGGCAAGCCAATAGATTATATAGTTAACTGTGCTGCCTACACTGCAGTTGATAAAGCTGAACAATTTGAAACGAACGCCTTTGCCGTAAACCATATTGGACCTAAGAATTTAGCCAATGTTTGCAAGACATTAAAGATCCCGCTGATCCACATTTCCACTGATTACGTATTTTCAGGCCAGAACTACCTGCCGTATAAGGAGATTGATCCTACACGACCTTTAACCTCTTATGGCAGAAGTAAATTAGCCGGAGAAAACAGCATTCTCGATTCCGGGGTTCACGGAATTATTATCAGAACATCATGGCTCTATTCAGAATATGGTAGCAATTTTATCAAAAGCATGATTCGTTTAGGACATGAACGCAAGGAGATCGGTGTGGTTTTTGATCAGATAGGATCACCTACCTATGCGAAGGACCTGGCTCTGGCAATTCTTGAAATACTCAAGGGATTTGCAGCAGGAACAATCATGCTTGAAGCAAGCAAAATTTACCATTACTGCAACCAGGGAGTTTGCTCATGGTATGACCTTGCCCAGGCAGTGATGGATATCAATAATATAAACTGTCTGGTTCGCCCTATCACAACTAAGGAATTTCCCTTGCCGGCTAAAAGGCCACATTATTCCGTTCTGAACACTGAAAAATTTCGAAATAAATTCGATATTGAAATTCCTTATTGGCGTAATAGTTTATCTCACTGTATTGATCTATTAAAATTATGATATTCCCATGACCACAACTACAAAAACTTCTGAAAAAATTAGAAAAGATGCTGCAGTTTGGACTTTAGATCCATTTGATAAAGAAACCAAAGTTCAGGTAAATAAGATGTTGGATGAAGGAAAGGATGAACTGGTGGAATCCTTTTATAAAAACCTGGAATTCGGCACAGGAGGATTACGTGGTATTATGGGGCCGGGCACCAATCGGGTGAATAAATATACGATTGGCATGGTTACTCAGGGGTTGTCTAATTATATCAGAATAAATTTCCAGCACCTGAAAGAAATTAGTGTAGCCATTGCTTACGACAGTCGCAACAACTCAAAATACTTTGCTGAAATAGCAGCAAAGGTATTCTCATCTAATGGGATAAAAGTATTTGTTTTCCAATCATTACGTCCCACACCTGAATTATCATTTGCGATACGGGAATTGGGATGCCAGTCGGGGATTGTTATTACTGCCTCGCATAATCCCAAAGAATACAATGGGTACAAGGTATATTGGGATGATGGAGCCCAGGTTATCAGTCCTCATGACACATCTATCATTGCTGAAGTGAGTAAGATTAAAGGGATCAAAGAAGTTGATTTTAATGGTCGGCCGGAGATAATTGAGGAAATAGGTGCCGAGATGGACAACAGCTACCTTAACAAGCTTCTGAGTTTAAGCCTGCATCCGGAAATCATTCAACAACAGAAAGATATCGGCATCGTTTTCACTCCAATTCATGGTACCGGTGTTCATTTGGTTCCGGCAGCTTTAAAGAAATTTGGATTCACAAACATTTATTCTGTTCCGGAACAAAATGAGCCTGATGGGAACTTCCCCAGTGTACATTCTCCAAATCCTGAAGAAAAAGCAGCATTAGATTTAGCCATTAAAAGGGCCGCATCAGTGGGTGCTGATTTGGTTATGGCTACAGATCCGGATGCTGACCGTGTAGGAATTGCTGTTAGGGGGAAAAACAATGAATTTGTATTGCTTAATGGAAATCAAACCGGAGCAATCCTACTATATTATGTTCTTTCCCAATGGTCATCATTAGGAAAGCTAAAGGGTAATGAATTCATTGCAAAAACCATTGTTACCAGCTCCTTATTTTCTGAAATTGCCAGTCATTACTCGGTTAAAACCTATGAAGTACTAACCGGGTTTAAATACATTGCCGATCTTATACGGAAAAAAGAAGGCACAGAGGTCTTCATCATAGGTGGTGAAGAATCATACGGTTACCTGGCCGGCGATTGTGTTCGTGACAAAGATGCAGTCCTTGCTTGTGCTTTGATTGCAGAAGCTGCGGCCTGGGC
>JAUVKA010000086.1 GCA_030592205.1 Bacteroidota bacterium
GACGTTTTCGCAGGAAAACTTGATCAGGGGGGAATTGCGGTGTTTAATCTTAGTCTGCCAATGCACAATCAGCTGCCTGGACCACTAAGGGCTGTGTTCACCACAAGAGTTCTGGAAAAGGGAGGCGACTTCAGCACTGGAATCCAGTCTTTTGCTTTTGCTCCATATAATAGATATGTAGGCTTACGGATCCCTGATGCAGGTGGAGAGCAAATGCTGGAAACAGATATCGACCATCTTGTGAAAATAGCGACCATAGATTCTAAGGGAAATCCTGTCAGTGTTAATAATTTGGAAGTGAATATCTACAAGATTTCATGGCGATGGTGGTGGAGTGCCGGGGAAGATAACCTGGCTGATTATATGGGAGGGAGTGATACTAAACTCATTCATAAGGAAACTGTTTCTACCAAAGATGGCCATGGCAGCTTTCCATTACGGATAAATTACCCTGATTGGGGACGATATTATGTCAAGCTTATTGATCCTGAAACGGGGCACAGCTGTGGGGAGGTATTTTATATAGATTGGCCTTCATCAGTTAATCGTGGAAACCGACAAAACCCTTCAGGAGTTACAATGTTGAGTTTTTCTTCGGAAAAAGATACGGCCACGATCGGTGAAAAGATCAAATTCACCTTCCCCAGTACTAGTCGATCAAGAGCATTGGTAAGCATCGAAAAAGGTAGCGGGGTAATAAATAAATTCTGGATCGATTGTGATGAAAATGAAACCAGCTTCAGTCTCAAAATCACAGCCGATATGACGCCTAATATATTTGTACACTTGAGTTTGCTTCAGCCTCACGGACAAACCAGCAATGATTTGCCGATACGGCTTTATGGCGCAGCGCCCTTAACTGTTATCAACCCCGAAACCCAGCTTTTTCCAGAAATAAAACTGCCAATCAGTATCCGACCCAATACAAGCTACAGCTTAGAAGTTAGTGAGAAAAACAATAAGCCCATGACCTATACTATCGCGGTTGTTGATGAGGGGCTGCTCGACCTCACGCGGTTCAAGACTCCGGATCCCTGGCAGCACTTCAATGCCAAAGAAGCACTGGGTGTAAAAACCTGGGATTTATATGATGAGGTTCTTGGAGCATTCGGAGGGAAAATAGGTAAAATGCTAGCCATTGGCGGCGACGAAGAGGCTCTTCTGGCTGAAGATAAGGAAGTTAACCGCTTCAAACCCGTAGTGGAGTTCCTTGGACCATTTGAGTTGAAGGCCGGAAAAACGGCTAAGCATAATATCCAGATGACCAATTATATTGGATCGGTCAAGGCAATGGTAATTGCAGGAAACGGGCAAGCCTGGGGATCAACCGAGTCGGTTACCCCGGTAAAACAACCACTGATGGTCCTGGCTACTGCCCCAAGAGTTTTAGGTCCCGGGGAAGAGATGGATTTACCGCTTAATCTGTTCATAATGGACGATAAAATCAGGGAAGTCAGGATTAATCTGTCCACTTCCGGACCATTGGATATTATTGGACCATCCTCAAAAAATCTCAGTATTACTGAAATGGGGGAACATCCTGCTTCTTTCATGCTTAGAGCTGGATCACAAACGGGCCCGGTGGGAATTAGAGTAATGGTCAGCTCCGGGAATGAGCAAGCCAGTTATGAAGTTGAAATGCTTGTACGAAATCCAAATCCGTTCACCACACGGGTGAACAAGGGCTTCCTGAAAGCCGGTGAAAGCGAAGACTTTCAGGTACAGTTCCATGGCACTCCAGGAACCAATTCAGGCATGCTTGAAGTATCAGGACTACCAGATTTCGAACTTGAGAAAAACTTAAAATTCCTTACCGGATATCCTTATGGGTGCATTGAACAGACGACATCTGCTGGTTTTGCCCAGCTAAATCTGGATCTCTTAGTACTAATGGAGACTGCAGAAATGCAAAATATTCAGGAGAACATAAGGGCATCTATTCGTAAGATTTCAAGTTTCCAGCTTCCCGACGGCTCACTATCTTATTGGCCCGGAACAGGCAGTACTTCTGAATGGGGAACAAGTTATGCAGGGCACTTCTTCTTATTGGCTGAGCAAAAGGGATATCTTCTTCCGCCTGATTTGAAAAGAAAATGGATAAAACACCAATACAATAAAGCCTCTGACACCCGTCTGCCAAAGGGAGATACCTATCGCGGTATAATTCTTCAACAAGCTTACCGCTTGTACACGCTTGCACTGGCCGGGAAACCCCACAGAAGCGCGATGAATCGTCTGCGGGAAAATAGCAACTTAAGCATTGAAGGGAGTTGGCGGCTTGCTGCTGCCTACGCCCTGGCTGGCCGGATGGAAGTTGCCAGACAATTAGTTCTGGATCTGGACCCAAAAGAAACAAACGAATATACGAAGCCAGGTAGAACATTTGGTTCAAGACTGAGGGATCAGGCTATGATTCTCGAAACTCTGTGTCTGCTTGAAAAAGATGAAGAAGCTTTCGAACTGGTAATTACCATGGCAGAACAGTTCAAGGGTAAGTGGTATTCAACACAAACAGCTGCTTTTGCCCTGCATGCCCTGGCCCAATTTGCACAGCAAAACTCAGCAGTATCAGAGATAGAATTTGAGTATAGTATTGGTGGTCAAAAACAAAAAGTGAAATCTGACAAACCAATCTTCCAGTTAACACTTGATCCAGCGATGGATCCAAACCAGAAGATCCATGTCACCAATACCACTTCAGGGAGTATTTTCCTTTCCCTGACCATGCGCGGACAGGCACTTCCGGGCAATGAAGAGCCCGGACAATCAAATCTGATGGTACATACTGGCTTTACAGATATGAGTGGAGAATCCATACAAGTAACTAAAATCAAACAGGGTACTGATTTCATTGCTAATGTCCAGGTAAAAAATCCAGGATTGCTCGGAGCATACAATAATCTTGCTCTTAGTCAGGTTTTTCCTTCAGGATGGGAAATCCGGAATCTACGTCTTTACGACCAGGATAATGACCAAAATGATGATCCTTATGATTTTAGGGATATCAGGGATGACCGGGTGGATACGTTTTTTAAGCTAGGACCAAATGAATCACGAAGCTATCGGGTACTTCTTCATGCAGCTTATACCGGAAAATATTACTTGCCTCCTGTTAGTTGCGAGGACATGTACGATGGACGAATTTACGCCCGGGGTAAGGGAAAATGGATAGAAGTTACTGAGTAATGATTTCCCTAAAGAAGCTGAAGTTATTGCTAAGTGCACAAAAATGGAAGTTACTTCTGCTAGCAGGCGTAGTGTTATTGGTCTGGTTCTGGTTCTCTCTTCCCGGAAAGCTTTTTGATGAGCCGACCAGCACAGTAGTTTTCGACCGGGAAGGACGCCTGCTTGGAGCCCGTGTTGCTGATGATGACCAGTGGAGATTTCAGGAACTGGATAAGCTGCCAACCAAGTATCAAACATGTCTGATACAGTTTGAGGATCGGCAATTTTTCCGGCACCCCGGGGTGAATCCCCTGTCTCTTGCCCGGGCAGTGCGTCAAAATATTAAAGCAGGCAAAATCGTTAGCGGGGGCTCTACTATTAGCATGCAAGTGATCCGGCTATCACGAAAAAACAAACCCCGGACCATCTGGCAAAAAGGCATAGAAATCCTCCTCGCCTTACGATTGGAGATTCGTTATAGTAAAGAAAGTATCCTGGCTCTATATGGTTCTAATGCCCCATACGGAGGGAATGTAGTTGGATTAGATGCTGCATCATGGCGATACTTCGGATATCCGGCCGACAATTTATCCTGGGCCGAATCAGCTACCCTTGCAGTTCTTCCAAATGCTCCGGCCCTGATCCACCCAGGCAGGAACAGGAAGGCCTTAAAAGAGAAGCGCAATCGTTTGCTCAAACATTTATTGGAGATCAAAGTGATAGATTCACTTAGCTATGAATTAGCCTGCGAGGAACCTCTTCCCGACGAACCTCTGCGACTGCCCAATCTGGCTCCTCACCTGACAGACAGGATGATGATTGAAAAAAAGGGACAATCCATTAATACCCATATAGATGGCTCCCTGCAAATACGGGCATCTGAAATCCTTGAGCAACACCATCAGCGCTTATCAGGAAATAAGATTCACAACGCGGCCACCCTAATCATGGAAGTGGAAACCGGTAAGATCCTTGCCTATATTGGAAATACCAGGGCAGATTCCTTAGAATCCCATGCCAATGCGGTAGACATTATCAGAAGCACACGTTCAAGCGGAAGTATCCTGAAACCCTTTTTGTACGCCTCTATGCTCGAAGCCGGGGAAATCCTACCGACTAGCTTAATCCCGGATATCCCTACAACTATTCATGATTTTTCGCCAAAAAACTTCCAGAAAATTTACGATGGGGTAGTTCCGGCAAAGGAAGCACTGATCCGATCCTTAAATGTACCGGCTGTAAGAATGCTGAACAGCTTTGGGCTGGATCGATTTTACGACATCCTAAAAAACCTTGGAATAAGAAGTTTAAAATTCCCTGCCGATCACTACGGTCTATCCCTGATTCTTGGTGGAGCCGAAGTAAGCCTATGGGATCTATGTCATGTATACGCTGGTTTAGGACAGGCGCTGATTCAAAAAACAGAAATGGGATTCCTGAGACCTGCTTCAATATATCTTTGTCTGGAAGCAATGAGCGAGGTTCGCAGGCCTGAGGCTGAAGCCGGGGGGAAACACTTCCTGTCGAGTCAGCAAATTGCCTGGAAGACAGGCACCAGCTTTGGTTATCGTGATGCCTGGGCCATCGGGCTGAATCACGATTACCTGATTGGCGTATGGATGGGTAATGCTGACGGGGAGGGGCGCCCCGGTCTTACCGGAGTGCAGGCTGCGGCTCCCCTTCTCTTTGATCTTTTCGATCTGCTCCCGGGGGGTTCATGGTTTAAGGAACCAACAAATGATTTAGAAGAAATAACTGTTTGCAAACAGAGTGGTATGCGGCCTGGCAGATATTGCACTGAACTAGAAACCATCCAGATCCCTAAATCCGGTTTCTCAACCCTCCCCTGCCCATATCACCAGCAGATCCAACTTGACAAGGAAAAAAAGAACCGCGTACAAGCTGATTGCTACCCGGTTCAACTCATGAAGGATACCTCTTGGTTCATACTTCCACCAGGGATTGCCTGGTTTTACCAACAGCACAATCCACTCTATACACATCCCCCGCAATGGGCCCCGGGATGTTCTCCCGAAACTGGATGGAGCCCCATGGAGATTCTTAGACCTAAGCTGCCCGACCAGATAATGCTTCCCCGTGAACTTAACAAGCAGCTGGGCAGTATCCTTATTGAAGCTGCTCATAATCAACCTTCTATAATTATTCATTGTTACCTGGATGCCAGCTATCTTGGAAGCAGCCAGCATATTCATAAAATGAGTATCCAACCCAAGCCTGGAAAACATCAATTAACCCTTATGGATGAGAATGGTAATATTCTTGAAAAAAGCTTTGATGTGATTTCCAAAATAAATTGAATTGCCAGCTGATTAGGAAAATAGTAACTTGGCCTTTTCTTCCAGGGAACAATAAAACAGAAAATATGGACTTTAAGATTAATCCTGACAAAACACTGATTCTTAAGGACTTTCTGACAGGTTATGCCGGCTCCCACTCCTCAAAAAAGGACGCTAATAAACACCTGTCGGAAAACATAGAAAAAATGAAAGAACTCCAGGATATGCTGTACGCCCACAACCAGTATAGCATATTGTTGATTTTTCAGGCAATGGATACGGCAGGAAAGGACGGGGCCATCAAACACGTAATGTCAGGCCTTAATCCACAAGGCACACAGGTCAGGAGCTTCAAAGCCCCTACAGATGAAGAACTTAATCATGACTATCTATGGCGAGGCAACAAGCACCTCCCTGAGCGTGGAAATATTGGGATTTTTAACAGATCCTATTATGAGGAAGTTTTAGTTGTTAAAGTTCATAATCTGCTCAAATATCAACTAATACCGTCCAAACTGATTACTGAAGATGTTTGGGAGCAACGGTACCGTCAAATTCGGGATTATGAACAATATCTCACAGAGAATGGAACCATCATCCTGAAATTTTTTCTGCATATCTCGAAAGAAGAACAGAAAGATCGCCTTCTTCAGCGAATTGACAATCCCGCAAAAAATTGGAAATTTTCAAAAGGGGATATAAAAGAAAGACAATATTGGGATCAATACCAGAAATGTTATGAGGAAGCTATCATGGCCACCAGTACAGAAAATGCACCCTGGTATGTTATTCCTTCCGACAAGAAATGGTTTGCCCGACTGAGTATCTCGGAAATTATTGTCGACAAATTGAAATCACTTGATATTGGATATCCTACCCTGGAGGCGGATAAAATAGAAGAATTGGAAAATTACAGAAATCAACTGATGGCTGAATAGACAAGGGGGCATGCTCCCTTGTCAGGAGAAGAAAGCGCCGAAATAAAAACAAGGGAGCATGCTCCCTTGTCAAAAAAACTAGAAAATATGAAAGCAATTTTTTTGAAAAAATATGGCGAAAGCAAGGACGCTTTTGAGATAGGTGATAAGGAAATGCCAAAGGCAGGTAAAGGGGAAGTTGTTATAAAAGTGAAATCTTACGGTTTAAACTTCGCCTATGTGATGTCAAGAAGAGGTAAAAATGGTGATGACCCCCCGCTCCCTGCAGTTCTGGGATATGATGTTGCAGGTACCATTGAAGAAATTGGAGAAGGAGTTGAGGGATTTGAAAAAGGTGCTTTGGTAACAGCCATGACTCGTTTTGGAGGATACGCTGAATATGTGAGTACAAATGTTTCCGGTGTCCACGCTATCCCCAAAGGATGGGATGCAGCCAAATCTACTACTCTTACTACTCAAGCATGTACGGCTGTGGTTTGCGCCGAAGAAGTATTGAATTTGTATCCGGGGGATAGGGTGCTGATTCAGGCAGCTTCAGGAGGTGTTGGAAGGATTCTGATCCAATTAGCCAAGCATAAAGGATGTACTGTATTCGCCACTGCATCAACAGGGAAACAGGAATACTTAAAAGAGATGGGTGTGGATTATCCCATTGATTATCTTCAGGAAGATTTTTCTGTTCGGATTCCTGAAATTCTGGGTGATGAAAAGCTGGATGTAGTTTTTGATAATCTGGGAGGTAAGATATATAAGCACGGTTTGAATCTTCTTGGCCCGGGAGGGAAAATAGTTTCCTACGGAGCTGCAGACCAAAACAGGGGAAGCAAAACTAGTAAATGGGGTACCATTAAGGTTGGATTGGGATTTGGATTTCATAGTCCGATAAAACTTGTGGGGCAATCAAAAGCTATGATCGGGGTGAACATGCTTCGTATTGCTGATCATAAACCACATATTCTAAAAAAAGCTCTGGATAGAGTGATCGAGCTTTGCGAATCCGGGATCATTGATCCACGACTTGATAAAGCTTTTCCTGCAGATCAAATTGCAGAGGCACATGATTATCTGGAATCCAGGAAATCAAAAGGGAAAGTTGTAGTTAACTGGGATTAATAAATTAGATGAATATTGAACAGGAATTAATAGTAATCGAGTCATTTAAGGATCATTACCCTGATTTCCCGAAGGGTAAGATTATCAAGTCTGAATCGCCGGATTTTATTATTCAAAACGGTCCTAAAAACAAAATTGGCATTGAACTCGTTCAACTCCTTCCACCTCCTAAACATCATTATTCTATGGTAGGTGTACTAAAGCCAAAATATGCTTATGAGCAATTGATGATGACGATTTTTCTAAAAAACCACAAGCGACCACTTTACAACGACCCTCATTTTCAGAGCATCTGGCTAGTCATACATATTGATTATATGGATGGTACGGACAGCTTCAATCTCAACAACCAAATTGAAAAATGGTCCTTCCCACATGATTTTGACAAGGTATTTCTCTATGATTTATTTAGTCAAAGTACCTTTGCCATTTCCCAGGAATAAACTGATTTATTATGCTCAAACCAAAAATCATAGTATTCCTGACCTTTCTGATAATTTTAAATTTAAGTCCTGCTATAGGTCAGGGAATAATTGATCTGGATAATTTCGAGCTAAGATCTCTTAGAGAAGATATAAGTCATTATCATTTTTCAGGTTCAAAACCGTTTTCTGATCCGCAAAACATCCATATCATATCCATCACTCTTGAATCTCTCAAATCAAAATATCATCTGAAACTAGCCTGGTCAGATTCACTTAAGCACCAAACTAGTTTTTTTGCTGAAAATTCCGGAGCTATTGCCGCTATTAATGCAGGTTTCTTTAATGTTAAAGAGGGTGGCTCGGTGACCTATTTAGAATATGAGAATGAGCGGGTTGCCCGGAGAAGCTGGAGAGGAGATACCCCTTCCAGTGAAAAAACCAACCTGAATGGGGCCTTGATATTGCTCAATTCGGGAGAAATAGTTATTGAAAAAGCCCGTACCAGCTATGAGTATATAAATTCTCATCTCGAGGAATGGGTTCTGGTAACCGGCCCACTGTTGATTCAAGATGGGACAAAAAATCAGTTATTGGCCGGCAGTTTTGTTGATAATTGTCATCCCCGAACAGCAGTTGGTATAACAAACAAGAAACTTCTTCTAATTACAATTGATGGTCGGCATTCTCAGGCCAAAGGGATGACACTACCGGAGCTACAGGATTTTTTAATCGATTTGGGCTGTATACAAGCCATCAACCTGGATGGTGGTGGTTCAACAACTATGTGGCTCAAAACTGGTAATATACTGGGCGTTATAAATTGCCCCTCCGACAATGGAAAATTTGATCATGAGGGAGAGCGGAAAGTTGCGAATGCTCTTGTCCTGCTTTCGAATTGAAGTTCCTATACAGCAATACAAAGCTCAAACCTTTATTCATTAACCATAATTATAATTTTAATTACTAATTGTAAGCTATTTTATCTATTCTATTGATATTAGTAACTTATAATCTACTTTTACCCGCTAAATTAAAACAATTATGAATTGTGAATTATGAATTATTAATGATAAGTAAGAAGTAACGAATAACGAATAACGAGTAACCCCTGCCTTCGCAGGGGCAGGCTCAATTGGCTAATTGAATAATTGAAAACTATGTGCGGAATTGTAGGAGTATTTGAACTTAAACAGGAAGCCCTGACCTTAAGAAACCAGGTGCTGGAGATGTCGAAGAAGCTAAGGCATCGCGGACCGGATTGGTCGGGAATTTACTGTGGAGAAAAGGCCATTTTAGCTCACGAGAGACTATCTATTGTTGACCCGGAATCAGGAGGACAACCATTGTATACTACTGACCGCAAGGTTATACTGGCAGTAAATGGAGAGATCTTCAATCATCAGGATATCAGAAAGAACATTAATGGATCCTATCAATTTCAAACACAATCGGATTGTGAAGTAATACTTGCACTTTATCGCAAGCATGGTAAGGATTTTATCGAGGAATTGAATGGGCAATTTGCTTTTGCCTTATTTGATGAAGAAAAGGATTGTTACCTGATTGCACGGGATCATATTGGAATAAACCCTCTTTACATGGGCTGGGATATTCATGGACAATTTTATGTTGCTTCGGAGCTCAAGGCTCTGGAGGGAGTTTGCAGTAAAATTGAGGAGTTTTTACCCGGTCACTATTATTACAGTCCGGAGGGAGAATTCAAAAAGTGGTACAAACGAGACTGGTCTGATTACGATTCCGTTTCTGAAAATCAAACTGATATTGACAAGCTGAGAGATGCTTTAGAGGATGCTGTCCACAAGCAGTTGATGTCGGATGTACCTTATGGTGTTTTGTTATCGGGAGGCTTGGACTCCTCAGTGATATCTGCTATTGCGGCCCGCTATGCCAGGAAACGTGTAGAATCAGGAGATACTAAGGAGGCCTGGTATCCACGATTACACTCCTTCGCTGTAGGTTTGGAGGGATCTCCGGATCTTGTAGCTGCCAGAAAGGTTGCTGATTATTTAGATACAGTTCATCACGAGATTCTTTTTACTATTGAGGAAGGTCTTGATGCAATCAGGGATGTGGTTTATTATCTTGAAACTTATGATGTTACTACCATCAGAGCCAGTACCCCAATGTATCTTATGGCCCGTGTGATAAAATCCATGGGGATAAAGATGGTGTTATCCGGTGAAGGGGCTGATGAGGTTTTCGGAGGGTACTTATATTTCCACAAAGCTCCTAATCCGGAAGCTTTTCATATTGAAACAAATCGAAAATTATCACGACTGCATCTCTTCGATTGCTTAAGGGCCAATAAATCTCTCTCAGCCTGGGGCGTTGAGGGAAGAGTTCCCTTTCTCGATAAAGAATTCCTGGATATTGCTATGCGGATCAACCCGACCGACAAGATGGCCGGCAATGGTAGAATGGAAAAATGGCTTATTAGAAAAGCTTTCGAAAATTATCTTCCTGATAGTGTTGTATGGCGACAAAAGGAACAATTCTCTGATGGTGTAGGTTATAGTTGGATTGACACATTAAAAGAAGTCACTGATGAGAGCATTAGTGAAGAGCAAATGAAAAATGCCAAATTCAGATTTCCCATTAACACTCCAAGATCTAAGGAAGAGTATTATTACAGGAGTATTTACCAGGAACATTTCCCTTCGGATTCAGCTGCAACTTGCGTACCATCCGCTCCTTCCATTGCCTGCAGCACACCTGAGGCCCTTGAGTGGGACAGGCAGCTAAAGGAAAATGCGGATCCTTCGGGGAGGGCAGTAATTGGTGTTCATGAAAAGGGACTGGTGACGGGTGACGGGTGACAAAAAAGGTTACGTAAGAGGGATGTAGGGATGGGGCTTGTCCCCATCCTGGATGATGGCGGCCCTTCGACAAGCTCAGGGACCTAAGACGGAAGACGAATGACGAATGACAGAAGAAAAAGACCGTAACCCAGGGC
>JAUVKA010000149.1 GCA_030592205.1 Bacteroidota bacterium
AAAAACCTGTCAAGTCTGATATGGATTTATTGCTCGCATTTGCAAACTGAATACGGGCTCTAGTTCGTTGTTTCCTCAGTACTTGCAGTATCGACCTCAGGGTTTTCGACTACTTCGTCCCCCTCAACCGCATCTCCATTTGAAGCGACCTTTTCTATAGAAGCAATCTTATCATTCTCTCTAAGGCTGATAAGCCTGACTCCCTGAGTGGCCCTTCCTGTTGTTCTTAGATTCTTAACCGCCATTCGGATAGTTATCCCTGAGCGGTTTATAATCATAAGATCATCTTCGTCTACAACATTCAATATTCCAATGAGCTTTCCGGTTTTTTCGGTGACATTAAGAGTTTTCACTCCTTTCCCACCCCGGTTGGTCACTCGGTAATCAGCAAGTTTAGAACGCTTGCCATATCCGGTTTCCGAAATGACCAGGATATCCTCTTCTTCTGATTCTACACAAATCATGCCAACCACTTCATCGTCCGGCCCGGCAAGCCTTATACCCCTCACACCAGAAGCAGTTCTTCCTATAGATCGAACAATACTTTCATTAAATCGGTTAGCTTTTCCAGCCCTGGTAGCCATAATAATCTCCTGCATTCCATTAGTCAGGTTAGCTCCCAATAATTGATCACCATCTTTAATAGTAATAGCATTAACACCATTCTGGCGTGGACGCGAATAAGCCTCTAGCAGGGTTTTCTTAATTGTGCCCTTACGGGTCGTTAGAATTATAAAATTGTTATTGATATATTCTTCGTTGTTAAGATTTTTTACATTGATATAAGCTTTCACTTGATCATCCTGTGCAATATTTAGCAGGTTTTGCATGGCACGTCCTTTGGAGGTCCTCGTTCCTTCAGGTATTTGATAAACTTTTAGCCAAAAGCATTTCCCGTTTTCAGTAAAGAAGAGCATAGTGTTATGCATAGTAGCAATAAACAAGTGCTCGATAAAATCCTCTTCACGGGTTGTGCTTCCTTTAGCACCTTTCCCACCCCGATGTTGTGTCCGGAACTCGGTAAGAGGTGTTCTTTTCACCTATCCCATATGTGAAATCGTTATCACCATCTCTTCATCTGCATAAAAATCTTCCGGATTGAATTCCTCAGAGGCATATACAATTTCAGTTCTTCTTTCATCACCATATTTCTCAAGAACCTCCTCCAATTCTTCCCTGATAATATCCATTCTCAACGCCTTAATTTCCAATATACGTTTGAGTTCTTCGATGAGAGTCATCAGTGCTTCATATTCCTCTTTTATCTTGTTTCTCTCCAGTCCGGTAAGTTTTTGAAGTCGAAGATCAAGAATTGCTTTGGCCTGAATTTCAGAGAGCTTAAAACTGTCAATAAGTGCGTTTTTTGCATCATCCGGTGTTTTCGAAGCACGAATAAGAGCAATTATTGCATCCAGATTATCCAGAGCTATTAACAGCCCTTCAAGAATATGTGCCCGCTTTTCTGCTTGTTTTAGCTCAAATTCGGTGCGTCTTACAACTACATCATGTCTGTGAGCAATAAACAAATCAATTAACTGTCTGACATTCATAACCTTAGGCCTGCCAGCTACCAGTGCGATATTGTTTACAGAAAATGAGGTCTGAAGAGGAGTCATCTTATATAATTTGTTCAGAACCACATTAGCTATCGCGTCCCTTTTCAAATCATACACAATCCTCATTCCTTTACGGTCGGATTCATCATTGACATTGGAAATACCATCCAATTTTTTATCATTGATCAATTCAGCTGTTTTAATAATCATTTCAGCTTTATTGACGAGGTATGGTATCTCAGTGATTATTATCTGCTCACGGCCTGATGCTTTTGTTTCGATAGTAGCCTTGCCTCTTAAGACAATTCGTCCCCTACCCGTCTCAAAAGCATCTCTAACACCCTGGTAACCATATATAATACCTCCAGTTGGGAAATCGGGTGCTTTAATATGTTGCAAAAGCTCCTCAAATTCAATATCAGGGTTATTAATAATGGCAATGGTGGCATTAATCACCTCAGTAATATTATGAGGTGGCATGTTGGTAGCCATACCCACAGCAATTCCAGAGGTTCCATTAATTAGAAGATTAGGAAGCCTGGTTGGCATTACTGTTGGCTCCTCCAGAGTATCATCGAAATTCAATTGAAAATCCACAGTCTCCTTATTCAAATCTGCCATTATCTCTTCGGCCATCTTTGTCAGACGTGCCTCAGTATAACGCATTGCTGCCGGACTATCACCATCAACGGATCCAAAATTCCCCTGTCCATCTATCAAGGGATATCTCATTGACCAATGCTGGGCCATTCGAACCATAGCCATATAAACGCTGCTATCTCCATGTGGATGATACTTTCCTAATACCTCTCCAACTATTCGTGCTGATTTTTTATATGCCTTTCCTGATGAAGTTCCCAGCTCATGCATTCCAAATAATACACGCCGATGAACAGGCTTAAGCCCATCACGAACATCCGGTAAAGCTCTGGCTACAATAACCGACATGGAATAATCAATATAAGATGAACGCATTTCTTCATCAATACTGATCTTTACAATTCTTTCTCCTATTGCCATAAATACCTAACTATTAAATAAAAAAACGGATATTTTATCCGATTCAAAAGACTAGCAAAAGTATCATTTTTTTAAGGAATTATGCTGAGGTTTTTGAACATATTTCAAACAGAAACTGTTAATAAATGGCGTGGAATTTGTACTATGCTATGATAATATTGGTGTTAAATTTACAATCTGATAAAAAGGCCTGAATATTAAGGCTTAAGAGCAATATTTAAAATTTGGCAGAATATTCAAATATGACAATTGAGCATAAAATCAAGTCGATTTGCGATTCTGTCAGTTAAATGAGTTGAATATGGATTCAAAGTTTTCAAAACGAATAAAGGATGTATTGAGTTTCAGCCGGGAGGAAGCAATAAGACTGGGTAATGATTATATAGGAACCGAACATATCTTTCTGGGTCTGCTTCGTGAAGGAGAAGGAATCGGAATTGATACGCTCGTAAAACTTGGTGTTGACCTTCCTGATGTTAAAAAGACTCTGGAAGCAAGAATAAGGCCTTCAAATCCTGATTATAATGCAATCCCGGATAATGTCCCTCTTCTTAAGCCAGCTGAAAGGGCATTAAAGCTTATATACCTGGAAGCCAAGGCTTCTAACAGCCCACAAATCAATACTGGGCATCTATTGCTTGCAATCCTCAAGGACGAAGGCAGTCAGGTTACACAAATTTTGGAAGAAATGAAGATAGATTATTCCCTTGTCAGACAACAACTAACAGATGATCTACCATTTTCCAAGGGGGATTTTCAGGATGATGACGAGGATACTGAGGAACCAATAGTACCTGGACGTGGTCTTTCCAGACCGGCAAAGTCGAGTTCTGATACTCCCGTGTTGGATAATTTCGGCATTGACATCACCCAGGCTGCTGAGGAAGACAGGCTGGACCCGGTTGTTGGCCGTGGGAATGAAATCGAACGATTGGCACAAATTCTCAGCCGCAGGAAGAAAAATAATCCTATATTAATAGGTGAACCAGGTGTCGGGAAATCTGCTATTGCAGAAGGCCTGGCCTTAAGAATCGTTGAAAGAAAAGTTTCCCGGGTATTATTTGGTAAAAGAGTAATTGCGCTTGATATGGCTTCTATTGTTGCCGGAACGAAATATAGAGGGCAGTTTGAAGAAAGGATGAAAGCGATCTTGAATGAGTTGGCTAAAACGACAAATATTATTCTGTTTATTGATGAAATCCATACTATCGTTGGAGCTGGGGGAGCAACCGGTTCATTGGATGCTGCTAATATGTTGAAACCCTCACTGGCAAGAGGAGAAATCCAGTGTATTGGAGCTACTACCCTAAACGAATATCGTCAACATATAGAGAAAGATGGTGCGCTCGACAGGCGATTTCAAAGAGTAATGGTTGAGCCTACTAATAATAAGGAAACGTTGGAGATCCTTCATAACATCAAGGATCGTTATGAAGAGCACCATAATGTTAACTATACTGATAAAGCCTTAAAGGCATGTGTCAATCTTACAGAGCGCTATATAAGCGATAGACATCTACCCGATAAAGCTATTGATGCACTGGATGAATCAGGTTCAAGAGTTCATATAACTAATATTAGCGTACCGGACAAAATCCTCAAACTGGAGGATAAAATTGAGGCAACAAAAATAATAAAAATAGAGGCCGTCAAAAGCCAGAATTTTGAAAAAGCTGCCCGTCATCGTGACAACGAAAAAACTCTGATTCAGGAGCTTGAAAAAGAAAAAGAAAACTGGGAGAAAACACTATCAAAAAACAGAGAGACTGTTTCGGAAGCCAATGTGGAAGAGGTTGTAGCTATGATGACAGGTGTGCCGGTTCAACGAATTGCACAGGCTGAAGGAACTCGTTTACTCTTAATGAGCGATGAATTACAAAAAAGTGTTATCGGTCAGGAAGAGGCAATAAAAAAGATTGTAAAATCCATACAGCGCAACCGCGCAGGTTTAAAAGATCCAAGTAAGCCTATCGGTACTTTTATTTTTCTTGGTCCAACCGGAGTTGGTAAAACCCAATTGGCAAAAGTTCTTGCCACTACCCTATTCGATTCGTCGGATGCATTAATACGCATCGACATGAGTGAATACATGGAAAAATTTTCAGTTTCACGACTGGTAGGAGCTCCTCCTGGTTATGTAGGATATGAAGAAGGAGGTCAATTAACTGAAAAAGTCAGGCGTAAACCCTATTCAGTTATTCTACTGGATGAAATTGAAAAAGCGCATCCGGATATTTTCAACATCCTCCTACAGGTTCTGGACGACGGCCAACTCACTGACAGTCTGGGCAGAAGAGTTGATTTTAAGAATGCAATTTTGATCATGACCTCCAATATTGGAACCAGGCAGCTAAAAGAATTTGGACGTGGTGTTGGATTCACCTCCAAATCCATAGAAGATTCAGCAAATGATTATCAGAAAAGCGTTATATCAAAAGCTCTGAACAAAGCCTTTGCGCCGGAATTCCTGAACAGGATTGATGATGTGGTCATCTTCAATAGTCTTAGCAAAGACGATCTTCGCAAAATTATCGATATTGAATTGAGAGGATTGATGGAGCGCATCGAATCGCTGGGTTACAATGTGAGGATTTCATCTGCTGCTAAAGACTATATTGCCGAAAAGGGATATGACTTGAAATTTGGTGCACGTCCACTCAAGAGATCAATTCAGAAGTATCTTGAGGATCCTCTTGCTGAGGTAATAATAGGTTCAAATACGAAAGAGGGAGATACCCTGTCGATTGGTTATGATAAAAAAGCTGATGAAATTCGTATAAATGTACGCAAAAGCAAGGAAGGGTCCGTTGAAAAAGGTGAAAAGGAGTAAAAAAATGGAGGAAATGTTAAAAAAAACATAAAATTTTACTCTTATGAAACATTATTGGTATAAGATTTGTTGTATATAAAAAAGTAGTAGTGTTTTTCACTACGGGACAGTATCCCAACTGTTCATTTACTTTTTCATAGGTTTAGTTTTAGGTTTAGGTTTCTGTAAAGCCTCCCTCCCCGGGAGGCTTTACTTTTTTTTGATAAAATATTTGGCTGGTTTAAGCTAAAAGATTAATTTTGCAGCACGTTTGAAAAAAACGAGATTCAGTAGCTCAGTTGGTAGAGCACATCCCTTTTAAGGATGGGGTCCTGAGTTCGAGACTCAGCTGAATCACAAAAAAAGCCCGGTGGATAATCCATCGGGCTTTTTGCTTAAATAGAAAGCTCTACTTCTTAGGTTCTTTCTTACGTGTTGCTTTAACCCCAATATCACCTTCAGTAGTACTTGCCTTACCGGTGAAAGTATCTTTGATGAAGGTTCCTGACATATAGACAGATTCATTTTCAACATAAACAGTGAAGGTCAATTTATTATTCTCATATTTTACTTTATAGCCATCTGTTTGGGAATACTCATTGAAGATGATTTTGACTTTTAAGCCTTTTTCACCCTTGGAAATAACTATCTGGCCCTTTTCATATCCATAAGGAGCATCAACAGCCTGAAAATCCCACTTCCCTACCGGATTAACGGGATCAATTTTCTTCTCAGTATCCTGGGCATTTACTATTCCTGAAAATCCTATCAATACTGCAGCAATTAGAAATAAAACACTTTTTTTCATCATTATGTATTTAATTATTATTGGTTTGTCTTAAGAAAATCACCCTGGCTCTTATGAGAAAAGCAGTGTGTTTTTAATACAAGGGCTATCCATATTATACTTTCAAAAAAATTTCATCAAAATAAGTGTTTAATATAATTTCCACCAAATCTCATTACGCTTATTTTCGATACAGATTCATGATTAATTTCTTGTTAACCTTAAATCCGCAAGTATTAAGCCTTTGAAGATCAGGCAAAGAATGTGAAGATTGTGTGAAGAAATGCAGATGTTAAGTCCTTACCTTCTGATAATAGTTTTCTTTACAGTAACATTATCTTTTACCGATATACTCAGAATGTATACCCCGTTTGGCAGATCAGATATGTCGATTGAGCTTTCTACCTGATGCTCTGATTTAAACAATTGGCCTTGAATTGAGTATAGTTTAACTTCTGCTGGTTCGGTTAATCCCGTGATATTGATGATTCCTGATGTGGGGTTGGGGAAGATTTTAATATCAATATCTATCGGATCATTGAAAATTGAACTTGTTGATTTATAATAATATATCGACCTGGTGCTAAAAATCCAATTGTTGATTTCACGATTCCACTCATACAAACATTCCGATATAAGATCGTTATCAGAATCAAATTCCCATTCATATTTATTGAGATTATTATTCATGTCGCCAACCCATCCATTTATTTGTTTTGACCATTTATAATTTGCCTTAAGTATTTTACGTCCATCTGAATCATAGTTGCATTCATATTTATATACTCCCACCCAATCATTTATATCCGATTCCCAGATAAGCGTCATATTTAAAAGCTCGTTCCCATTTGAATCATAGCTGCATTCAATTTTGTCATGCCCCACCCAATCATTCGTTTCAGAATTCCAATTGTATTTAATGAGAGTACGCAATTGTCCGGTAGAATCACAACAGTTTTCACTTTTTTGATCTTCCACCCATTTCTCCATTTTTGAGTTCCAATTGCAACCAAAGCATGAAAACCCGTTCATGGTTGAGTCATATTTCCATTCCAGCCTATAATCCAACTTCCAATCTCTTTTTTCATAGTCCCAATTAAAATCAATGGATAGGATCTGATTACCAGCTGAATCATAGCTGCATTCAGTTTTATCATCTCCCACCCAAACTTTGATTACCGGATTCCAATTATTACCAATATATAAAACCTGCTTCCCATCAGAATCATATTTCCACTCCCTTTTGTATAATTCGCCCCAATCATTCTCATCATAATTCCAATAGTAACTTATTAACCAAACCTGGTTGCCTGTTGAATCATATTTGGATTCCCATTTATTGGATCCACACCAATTATTATCATAAAAGTTCCAATAATATCTTTTACACAAAACTTGATTTCCATTCAAATCATATTTCCATTCCTGCTTATTCGACTCTTTCCAATTATCCTCCTCCAGATTCCAAATAGATGAGATAATCACAACCTGGTCCTCATCTAAATCATAATTATGTTCCTCCTTAAAAACTGGTTCCCAAACATTACTATCCCAGGCAGTTCTGTACCGAATATATTGAATTTCCCTGCCAGCTGAATTGTACAAATATTCATGCTTGCAATAATTTATGGAATCATCTACCGACGAGTAATAATATCCCACAATTGAATCCAAGAGTTTAGAGGAATATGACCTTTTTAGTTTTTCACTCAACCCCAATTCATTTAGTTGCCCTTGACCATAGGAATTGCAAATAAAGAATAATGTGAGAAATGAAATAAGCGTTAAACTTTTCATGACATCATAAGTTAGGTTGCTAATATGTTAAGTCAAATAACATAAGATACCAGATTGGCTGAACCAAAATGATTCTAATGTTTCTTCTAATTTACGGCCATACTATGTCAAGCCTTTGAAGATCAGGTAAAGAATGTGAAGATTGTGTGAAGAAATGCAGGATGCAAAAATGTATTGTATCAACAGTTTAGAAATTGATAAGGATTTTTTGTTGTATTTTCTATTCCGGAAATACAATCAAGGGCTGCAAGCAGGATCTCATCTTTTCCCTTCCGTATGCCCTGATATTACAGATATTTCCAATTAGGCAACAACCTTGCTCGGAAACATATTTCGCTGAACCATAGAATTATACTCTTCCGGTGTAAGATTAAGTACATCCATCGGGATCATAAATTTCCGCAGAGTTTTTAATTCTGAAACCATCGTCATTTTTCCCCTCCCCTGAATGTTCTTACCTGCAAAATCGGAAGAGATAATAATCAGGTCCAGATCACTTTCCGGTCCCATTGTGTTCGTTAAGGCAGAACCGAATACTGCAATTGAAGCATCATGAAGACCTTCCTCCTTCAGACAGGACTCAAGAAACCGGATGATAGTATTTATTGCTGCTTGATCCATTGTAGCAACCTCCAAATCATAATCAGCTTGAAAGTACCATTCTGAATATGTCTTATCGGA
>JAUVKA010000345.1 GCA_030592205.1 Bacteroidota bacterium
ACTTGGACCCCATTGGATGGGGGTCATGCCTGATGCAGATGATCCCCAACATGATACCATTCGAAAGGAAGCCCTGTGGGGTAACCTGATGGCTGGCGGTGCTGGTGTAGAATGGTATTTTGGCTACAAATACGATCATGGTGACCTCAACTGCGAAGACTGGCGCAGCCGGGAAGCCATGTGGGAACAAACCAGGATTGCGCTGGATCTCTTCCAGAATCACCTGCCATTTTACGAGATGAACAGCCATGATGAATTGGTAGATGCCGGGTACTGTTTGGCAAAGCCTGGTAGTATTTATGCGGTCTATCTGCCTTCAGGGGGTGCCGGAAATATCGATTTAACCGGTGACCAAAATCACTATTCGGTGAATTGGTATAACCCGAGAACAGGTGGTGAGCTTCAAAAAGGGGGTATTACATCCATTCAGGGAGGCAAGAAAGTAAACCTGGGTAATGCGCCGGACAGTCCGGAAAAAGATTGGGTGTGCCTGATTAAGGTTGAAAGTTGAACCCTTTGCAACTCATTTGACTGGTATACCTCAAGATTGTAACTTGCATATAACCAACCACTCATCCTGAATGCCCGGCAATCCAAATAAGCTATCCCATTTCTGGGACGAATTGAAACGACGTAAGGTCATCAAGGTGATGGCTATGTACGCCGCAACCGCCTTTATCATTATTGAGGCAGGTGATATCATTTTACCCAGGCTGGGACTGCCGGATTGGACTGTTACATTCATCATTATTTTTCTGATTGTTGGATTTCCCATCACCATCATTCTATCCTGGATTTTTGATATCACCCCTGAAGGAATCCAGAAAACAGAACCATTAAAGGTTGGGGAGCAGAGAGGTGAAACAGCTGAACCAATAAGAAGAAAACTTAGATTGAGTGACATAATAATTTCAGTCCTCGTAGTCGTTGTTTGCTTATTGGCTTATCCCAAAATATTTAATAATGGCAATTTTAAGACTTTGATGGACCGGGATGGCAGGATCTCTATCGCTGTAATGCCATTTAACAATCTAACCGGAGATTCGCTCTATAATCTCTGGCAGGAAGGTCTTCAGAATCTGCTTATTACATCTCTTTCAAATTCAGAAGAATTATCCGTACGCCAGTATGAAACCATGCATAATATTCTTGGGAACAAAGGAGATATAAATTATGCATCCATCACTCCGACCATGGCAAGCGATCTTGCCCGGAAGCTTGAGGACAATACAGTGATTGTGGGTAACATGCATAAGTCTGGAAGAGATGTAAGGATCACCATTAACCTTTTGGACTCAAAAACAGAGGAGATATATAAATCCTACGAAATCGATGGAATGGCTGAGGACGACTTTTTTACGATCACCGATTCCATGTCCACACTCATCAAGACTTTTCTGGAGATTAAAAGTCTTAAAGAGAGCATATATTTGGATCTGAGAAATGTATATACAAACTCAACCGAAGCCTACAAATTATACCTGCAGGGACATAATTGCCATAGCATGTTAGATTATACCTGTGCTATCGAATTATATGAAAAAGCCATTCAGATTGATTCGAACTTTGTATCGGCGATGATAAAGTTAGCCTATTGCTATGGAGACATTCAACAAGCAGAAATGAGTAAATTCTGGGCATATGAAGCAATGGAAAGGATTGATTGGGTACCGCATGATATTCAACTGACAATAAGGGAAGTAAATGCTGCCGTGGATAAAAAGCCAGAGGAACTGATAAAACAGATGAAGCAATATTTAGAAATCAATCCATTTTCAATGAATAAGCTGTATGGTGTTGGATGGGTATATTTCAATACCAGTCAATGGCAAAATGCCATTGATGCCTTTGAAAAGAATTTAGAGCTGTCAAAAAGATTTGCTAAAAAATCCTGGATCTGGACCTACATATTGCTTGGAAGGGCATATCAGGAAACAGGAGAGTATAAACAGGCAATGAAGTTATTTGAAGAGGGCATTCATCTCTGGCCTGATGAAAAACCTCAGATTAATTACTGGCAGGCTGTATGCGCACTCGACCAGCAAGATACTGCGAAAGCAAACGTATTCCTTGGGGAAATTAGCGAAATGGGAGAACAAAAAGGGTGGCCAAAAGCAAATATCTTGTTGTGGTATGCCGGTATTTTTAATGAGGCAAATTCGTTGATCATTGCAGAGAAGTACTATAAGGAAGCGCTTTCACTGAATCGTGACAATGTCACAATAATGAATGATGTTGCATATTTTCTTATTTCAAATGATATTGATATTGAAAAGGGAAATATATTGATCAATCGTGTCATTGAACTTGAACCTGAGAATGGCACATATCTATACACATTTGGATTGGGTTTGTATAAGCAGGGCAAACTGGAAGAGTCCTATGAAATCCTGAAAAAATCATGGGACTTGCAGCCTTATTATGACCATGAACACTACCTGCAAATCAAACGCATTGAAGAAACCCTTGCCACTCTATAGCTTTTCATAGTTCTGCGTTTGGCCAATCCTATTGAATGGATAGTAAACTGTCCCCAAGGTTTCTTGCATATAAAGCCCGCTCGAGAAATGCACCATAAGTCGTATCTATTTGATAGGCTTTCATATAAGACTTATAAGCACCGGAATAGTCTTCTACTGTCATAAAATAATCTGCTTTGCAATCGTAGGGATTTTGATCGTCAGGGTATTTTTCAATGTATTTGTCGAAGCTCATTTTAGATTCCTCCAGCTGGCTGGTTCTCAGATAAGTATATCCCAGCATGCAAATTGGAACAATGGCCAGTTTAGGACCGCAATACACCCCTTCTTTACTCCCCATCGATTCAGCCTTCTCAAAAGCTACAATGGCTTCCTCGAATTCCTCTCCTATAAAATGATAAAACCCAAGGTTGATATGTGCGTCGGGATCATCAGGGAACATTTCGACAAGTCGTAAGCCCAGATCAGAAACGCTGCTTTTCTTATCTGCCAGCCACCTTTCCAGTACCTTTTTCTGTATTGCTTCACCCTTATTCAGCTTCACTGAAAATTTTGTGGCCGCAAGGGCATTTTCTTCAAACTCCTTCTCCTGACCATGAAAAAAATAGTAGGTTGCCAGCTGATAATAGGCCATGAAAAACTCCGGATCTTCACTGATTGCTTTTTTATACAAGGCAATGGCTTTATCCAGATCCACGATCAGGAAGGCTACATCGTATGCTTCGTTGTATAATTCCAACGCCTTCAGAGAATTGGAAGTAACAGTCATGCCCGTATCTGCTGGTTTTTGATTGCAGGATAGAAGTACCGCTGACAGCAGAATAAAGCATATTATTGAATGAACCGGTAATCTTTTCATGATATGTGATTTAACAGGAAATTTTTACTGCATCACAAATTTACTTCAATTTCCCATGCAAGTCAAAAACCTGAAATCTCATTTGACTCATAAGCCACAAGGTTGTAACTTGCACCTAACCAACAAATAGACCTCAATGCCCGGTAATTCCAGCACGCTTTCCATATTCTGGCAGGAGCTGAAGCGGCGCAAGGTCATCAAGGTGATGGCCATGTATGCTGCCACTGCTTTTATCATCATGGAGGCAGGAGATATCATGCTGCCAAGGCTTGGTTTGCCTGACTGGACGGTCACTTTTATAATTATTCTTCTGATTGTTGGGTTCCCCATAACCGTCATCCTTTCCTGGATCTTTGATGTCACTCCTGAAGGAATTAAAAAGACAGAACCGGTAAAGGAAGTAGGGGAGAGAGTAAGTGAGGGAAAACCAGATAAAAGAAAAGTTAAGGTTAGTGATGGGATTATTGCGGTACTGATTTTGGTAGTATGTATACTGCTTTATCCTAAGATAGTCCTGAAAGATAAACTTGAAGGTCTCAGAGATGGGGATGGGAGGATCTCCATTGTTGTAATGCCGTTCCAGAATTTAACTGCAGATTCAATTTACTCTGATATCGGGCTTGGATTACAGAATCTTTTAATCACCAGGCTATCGAATTCAAAAGAGTTATCGGTCCGGCAATCTCAAACCATTGGGGAGATCCTCAGCAATACTGAAAGTCTGAATTATGCTTCAATTACACCCTCCTTTGCAAGAGAGATTGCCGTGAAGCTTGATGCAAATACAGTCGTTCTTGGCAGCATACATAAATCAGGACCCAGTCTAAGGATCACAGCTAACATGATGGACTCAGGAAGCGAATCAATCTATCAGTCCTTTGAAATAGATGGTCACTCAGATGGTGATCTGTTTTCTATTACAGACTCATTAACAACCCTGATCAGGAACCACCTGGAGATCAAGATCATGGAAGAGGAGATGAACAAAGAGATTCAGTCATTTGCAGAGACAGGTTCCGCCGAAGCTTACCGCTATTTTTCAAAAGGTTTGAATAAGTTCTGGATCAGTGAATTTGAAGCAGCATCCTCTTTGTTTGAGACTTCCCTGGAGATAGATCCGGATTTCTTCAGTGCTGCCATGTGGCTGATCCCGTCATTTATGAATATGGGCAACAACATTCAGGCCAGACTAATATCTGATAACCTGAATAACAAGCTTTATCTTTGTACTTATGAGGAAATGGTGACTATTAAATATTGGAAAAGTTTTTTC
>JAUVKA010000204.1 GCA_030592205.1 Bacteroidota bacterium
ATATGCTTTCACAGCAACAATGCCAGGGATTTCAACCATGCTAATCAGCCGGACAAATAATCTGGCCTGGGGGGCAACTTATTCATTTATGGATGCCACTGATTCATGGATTGAACAATGTAAAGACGGGAAATATCTGAAAGATGGTGAATGGCATGCATTTGATGAACGCAAAGAGTTGATCAAAAGGAAAAAGGGTAAGGGCGTGGAAGTTACTTATTACGAAAATGAACACGGTGTATTGGATGGGAATCCTTATGAAGAAGGCTACTATTTAACAACGAAATGGAGCGGTGATAAGTCAGGCGGGAAATCTATTGAAGTTGGTTTCGAGATGTGGGATGCCATGGATGTGGAGGAAGGAATGAATCTTATCGGTCAGTTAGAATCCTCTTTCACCTGGGGATTGGCTGATACCAAGGGTAATATTGGATTTCAGATGTCAGGTTTAATGCCCAAACGTAAAGAAGGTATAAGCGGATTTCCCCCACAAGCAGGTTGGTTATCCGAAAACGATTGGCAGGGCTATCATAAGATCATCGATCTACCCCGGGCGTATAATCCGGAAGAAGGATATCTTATTACAACAAATAATAATTTAAACCATTGGGGTAAGCTTGATCCGATTAACATGCCGATGGGTGAGTACAGAGCCGATAGAATAAAACAGCTCATCGAGGCTAAAGAGAAAATAAGTGTTGAAGATTGCAAGGAAATGCATGCCGACACATACTCTCTTCAGGCAGAGTTGTTTATGAAGATAATCAATCCCCTTTTACCCGATACCTCAAATGGCCAACTTCTCAAAGAATGGGATCTGTGTTATGAAATAGATTCAAAGGGAGCTTATCTGTTTGAAATGATATATAGAAATTTGTATCACGAAGTATTTGGCAGTGCATTAGGACTCAGTTTGATTGAATTTTTGCAAAATGAAAGCGGAGTAATTATTGATTTCTATTCGAATTTCGACAACATCTTGCTTTCTGAGAAATCAGAATGGTTTTTAGGCAGGGATCGTGATGAAATTTATAAAAAATCCATCGATTCTGCTTTAAAAGCTGAGCCAAAAAAATGGGGTGAGATCAATCAGATTACACTTAGCCACATACTTCTTGGTGGTAAAATGCCAAAATTTTTAGGTTTTGATATTGGAC
This sequence comes from Bacteroidota bacterium, assembly GCA_030592205.1. Taxonomy (GTDB): domain Bacteria; phylum Bacteroidota; class Bacteroidia; order Bacteroidales; family UBA12481; genus JAUVKA01. Next base: position 1,158 of record JAUVKA010000204.1, read on the forward strand.
CATTTCCATTAAAAGGAGGTAGGGCAACAGTTCATCAAGGTCAGGTTTATAATAACGCAGGAAGGAAAACAAGTTTTGCTCCTTCCTTTCGCATGATATTTGATATGGGAGAAGATATCGTCCATTCAAACCTCGCAGGTGGAGTATCTGACAGAAGATTTTCTAAGTTGTATTATAACTGTTTCGATAAATGGATGAAAGGAATTTATAAAAAGACAGACCTGGGGAAGTAATGAATTTCTATTCCTCTATAGCTGACTATTACGACTATATCTTCCCGTTTAAGCCGGTACAGAGAGATTTTGTTTTGAGCTTTTATAATGATGAGTACAATGCATCTTTACTGGATATAGGATGTGGAACAGGAGGTCTGCTGATTTCACTGGCAGATCATTTCGAGAAGCTCGTTGGAATTGATCCGGATGAGGACATGCTGCGCCTTTCAAGGCTCAAGGCTCAGGGCTCAAGGCTCAAGAGGGAATTGGAGTTTTTGCCTTTGGGGATGCTTGATTTGGAGGAGAATTTTGATCCCGCTTCTTTTGACATGATTCTCTGTTTTGGAAATACACTGGTACACCTTGGAAGTGAAGAGGAGGTGGGACAATTTTTAAACCAAGCCAAAAGAGTTCTTAAGCCAGGTGGAAAATTACTTATCCAGATCATTAATTATGATCTTATTCTTGACGAAAAACGGGAAGGATTACCGACAATAGAAAATGATAAAATCCGGTTTGAAAGGGTATACAAATATTCCAAAAACCCTGTAACAATCAACTTTAACACAACTCTCACGATAAAATCAACAGGCCAGATCATAAAAAACTCCGTACCTTTACTTGCAATGCGACCCGGAAAGTTGAGGGAAATGATATCAAAGGCGGGGTTCAAGGATATCGAGGAGTTTGGAGACTTCAAAGGGGATGCATTTACTGAGAATTCGCAACCCTATATTCTGAAGGCTTGAGGCTTGAGGCGTAAGGCTTAAGGATAAGGCTAAGTAATTAGCAATAAGGCCACATTTCAACCAAGCAGCTTACAACTAACAACTAATCCACTAATCTACAAATTTACCAGCATCATGAAAATCACCAAGCTCCCATTCTCAGTTCTAATCATTGCAATCTTGCTGGCCTCCTGTCAGCCGGAACAAAATATCGATATTCCTTCCCTGATACCACAACCAGTTTCAGTAACTTCCGGTGAGGGAGTGTTTGAGTTGGATTCCTCAACAAAAATTGTTCTCTCTGAGGAAAATGAGGAGATAAATAAGATGGCTGAGCTCTTTTCAGAGAATCTTGCCCCGGCTTTGGGATTTAAGCTGGAAACAAATGTTGGATTAGATTCAGGTTCTTCGATTTTACTGGAATTATTGAACGATGAGGATTCTGAAATTCAATCTGAAGAGTATATACTTAATGTAGATAAAAGGGGAGTTCAAATATCTGCGAATACCTCCGCCGGCTTGTTCAATGGACTGCAAACTCTTGCTCAGTTGATGCCTGCGGAAATAGAAAATCAAAATAAAGTAAGCAAATCAGAATGGCAAATACCTGCAGTGGAAATCATAGATTATCCCCGTTTCCCCTGGCGTGGCCTGATGCTTGATGTGAGCCGCCATTTTTTTACTAAGAATGAGGTGCTTGCATACATTGATCAGATGGTGAAATATAAGTTTAATGTACTGCACTTGCACCTGTCTGATGATCAGGGCTGGAGAGTGGAGATCAAGGCTTACCCTCTTTTAACAGAAGTAGGAGCCTGGCGTGTACCCCGGCAAGGAACATGGTGGACTTTCGATCCACCAGCTAAGGGTGAAAAGGCTACTCAAGGCGGATTTTATACTCATGAGGATATACGAGAAATGGTGCAATATGCAGCCGTACGGCAGGTGACTATACTCCCTGAGATTGATATTCCCGGTCACAGTCTGGCACTAATTGCCTCCTATCCGGAATTATCCAATACCGGTAAAAATTATCCTGTAAATCCCGGCAGTAAATTTTATACTATCGACGATAATACTCTGGATCCATCCAATGAGAAAGTATATGAAGTACTCGATAATATCTTCACCGAAATTGCAGAGCTTTTCCCAAGTGAATTCATTCACATCGGAGGCGATGAGTGCTACAAGGGATTCTGGAGAAAGAATCCTGATTGCCTGGCACTAATGAAAAAGGAAGGTTTGAAAGATGCTAATGAGTTGCAAAGCTATTTTATCAAGAGAATTGAGAAGATTCTTCAATCTAAAGGCAAGAAAATGATCGGCTGGGATGAAATCCTGGAAGGCGGACTGGCACCGGAAGCTACTGTTATGAGTTGGCGGGGCATGAATGGTGGAATAGCTGCTGCTAAGATGGGCCATAAGGTTGTGATGACTCCCACTCAACATTGCTATCTTGATCTCTATCAGGGAGATCCTGCTATCGAACCTCAGACCTATTCCATGCTGAGGTTAAGAGATGTATATCGATTTGAACCTGTGCCGGAAGGAGTAGACCCGGCTCTTGTTCTCGGCGGTCAGGGAAATCTATGGACAGAATCGGTTGTTACATTACGACATGCAGAATACATGACATGGCCTCGCTCATTAGCACTTGCCGAAGTCCTCTGGACAAGCAAAGAACAAAGAAACTGGAACAATTTCATACCCAGGATGGAAGATCATTTCCTCAGGTTTGATCAAGCTGAAGTGAAATATGCCCGTAGCGCTTTCGACCCAATAATATCAATTTCAAAAGAAAATGGGAACACATTTGTTGAAATAGAGACCGAAATCGAAGGGCTGGACATTTATTACTCCTTCGATGAAAGTTACCCCGATCAACACTATCCCAAATATGAAGAAAAACTCACCTTCCCTCCCGGCGCCGGATCAGTAAGAGTAGTTACTTATCGTGATGGTGAACAAGTAGGACGGGAAATCAGAAGAACAGTCAGTGACGGGTGACGAATGAAAAGTTGACAAAAACGGTTACAAAAAGGAGACCGTAGCCCGGGGGCTGGTCCCCCGGGTTGATGGCAATCATAAAATTCATCATAAGCTGACAACCATTCCCTGTTTCCCTAATTCCCCAACTCCCCATTTCCCTATCTCCCTACTTCCCTACTCTAAACACAAAGGCAGCCTGGTCCCTAAAACTATCCGGATCATACTCTGGCATTTCGATGATGAGATCTTTATCCTTCCATTGGCATTTCAGCTTCTGACCGCTTAATAAGAAATTCACAGTTGGGGTAATAATATTAGCCATATTGTCCTGGAGAGATTTGATCCTTAATTCTTTGCCTGGCCACATAGGTGATATTGCATAGACTGTTTCACTCTTTGAAGTAAAAAAGATCTCTTTGCTGGCATTCCCCTGATCAGGATCGATGGTTTGTTTAAGAATATCGAATCCACTCATATATTCTCCCCTTTTCATTTCAGGCTGCTTTCCCTCAGACCACTGGCAAGCTTGTTTCCACATACGTGTACCATAAATAGCCTCTCCATTGATTTCCAACCACTCTCCCACCTGGTACAAGCGCTCCTGCATAATTACAGGTATAGAACCATCCGCAGCAGGACCGATATCCAGGCATAGGTTTCCACCCCGGCTCACCAGATCAACCAGCATCAGTATTAATTCCTGAGCACTCCGATAGTCCTCTATATTTTCGGCCCGATTGTATCCGTAAGAATAGCCTATTCCCCGGCTTTCCTCCCAGGGATGCGAATCATCATTCATACCGGAGCCATATTCCGTAGTATGAAATCCACCATGCTTGTGTCGACAATCATTACCCCAGCGATCATTTATCACCAGGGATTCCTTGTTAGGAGCATCATTGAACAACCATGCCAGTAATTCAGGTGCTTTCCATATATCAGATGACTTTTCCCATTCACCATCAGTCCAAATAATATCAGGAGAATACCTGCTTACAAGGTCTTTGAACTGAGGGTGGAAATGCTCATCCACAAATCGATTTATATCAGTCTTATATAGAGGATGGTACCACTCATAAAGAGAGTAATACAATCCGAATTTTATGTCCTTTTTCCTCATCGATTTTTCCAATTCACCTACAATATCTCTTTTGGGGCCCACTTTAACCGGATTATAGTTCTCTCCATAGCTTTGTTCAGCTTCTTTGCTGGGCCACATGGTATATCCTGAATGATGTTTCGTTGTAAAAACTATGTACTTTGCCCCTGCTCTTTTTATCATAGATGCCCAATCATCTGCATTAAAAAGCTCGGCCCTGAACATTGGTGCAAAATCTTCAAATAGAAAATCTTCCCCATAGGTCCGATTATGAAAATCTGTAACCTGTCCATTATGCTTCTTCTCCTGCAACCAATACTGGTACCATTCAGAGTACTGCCCAACCGGACTCCAGGCTGGTACAGAATAGAGACCCCAGCAAATAAATACCCCGAATTTGGCATCGCTGAACCACTCGGGAGTTGGCCTGCTGTCAATTGATTCCCATGTTGGATCATATTGCTTTTGAGCCGAAGCCATCAGACTGGAAAGCAGAAACAGGATAATCAAAATTGAACGATACCCCACAAAAAATTTTGGATATTTCTCTAATTTCATGGCAATATTAGGGTTAAAGATTAAGTTAACTATAAGAGCCCAAATAACCCTGGTAATTTACAAAATCCATGAACAATCTTCATAGTTTTCAATCAAGCACCCTGGCAATTTTTCATACTTTTACAGTACTATTATACTAACAAAAAATGAAAGCAAAAAAAATCCTATTACTTAAAGGTGTAATCATCTTCTGCTTTGCCTGTGAAAAAGACAATCCTCCAGAACAGAAAGATTTACTGGATATTGAATACCACTTCAGTCTTAAAACAGGGCAAATAGCATCTAGCGATGATGTAGGAAATCATTATTACATATTTTACCTTTGATCACATGGAAGAATTACAGGAGAATTCCCGCTATACGAAAAGTGAAGAACAGGCAAATGCAATATCCCATCTGACAGGATTTCTTTTGGCAATAGTGGCCCTTGTATTGATGCTTATTAAATCCATACAACTTGGAACAGCATGGCATATAGTTAGTTCTGCTATATTTGGAGCCAGTATGATCATTCTGTATTTTTCATCTACAATGACCCACTGGCTGACTCCGGGGAAAGCAAAGGAGTTTTTCTTCACCCTTGACCAGATAGCAATATTCCTGCTGATTGCCGGAACATACACACCCCTTACACTGGTAGCTTTGCACGGACCATTCGGATGGGTTTTATTTGGCCTCGAATGGGGTTTAGCAGCTATAGGAATTACCATCAAACTGTCCAAACCCAGCAAATTCAACAAGGGGGTAAACTTGTTCTATATCCTGTTGTATGCTGTAATGGGATGGATGATGCTCATTGCTATTGTTCCTATATTAAGAGATGTTCCACTTATGGGGGTTTTGTGGATTTTAATAGGTGGATTGTGCTACACAATTGGAATCTTTTTTTACCGTAAAGCCCGATTTAATCAACACCACCTGGTATGGCATTTATTTGTCTTAGCTGGAACCGCATCACATTTTATCGGTGTTTACTACTATATTCTACCTATATCATGGTAAATTTGCTCATCAACAAATCAGCAAACCAACATATCAGTTATGAGAATGCTTAAAAATTTCTTCCTTTTCATCATTCTATGTTTATTGATTTCATGCGCAACATCTTCACAGGATTCAACAATTAAACAGTCGCCTAATTTCGTATTGATCTTTATTGATGACATGGGATATGGTGACGTAGCATGTTATGGAGCCACCGGTTACCAAACTCCAAACCTCGACAGGCTCGCCAGTGAGGGAATGCGTTTTACCAATTTTTATTCAGCCCAGCCAGTATGCAGTGCTTCGCGTGCCGGCCTTCTGACTGGTTGTTATCCAAATAGAATTGGTATTTCCGGAGCTCTTTTTCCACGTTCCGAAGTTGGAATAAATGCTAATGAAACAACCATTGCCGAAATGCTTAAAGAAAAAGGTTATGCAACCGCCATTTTTGGCAAGTGGCATCTTGGGCACCATAGGGAATTCCTTCCA
>JAUVKA010000203.1 GCA_030592205.1 Bacteroidota bacterium
ATCACTAAAATAGGTGATAATATTTACTGGTCAAGCACTGTGTATATTATTTATGCACAGTGCCTTGACTTTATTGTTAACAATTTACTTGCGGATTTAAGGTATTATTATAACCCATATCATTTTAATTATCCGAATGATAAGAGTATGCATTATTCATTATTGTCTTCGGAGAATGGTGAAAAGATTACAAACAGGTATTTCCCGCATGACCCAAAAATAGCTGATTACATGTATGGTGATGCTTTTCGGCAATTTTCCTATAATCCGGATGAATTGTATTTCAGAAAGCGATTTATCGATACCGTATATGCAATAACTAAGAATGGAGTTGTACCAAGATTTTCCTTCATACTTCCTGATGCTTTGCCTTATTCCTTAGTTCAACAAAAGCCCGATGCTCTTGAATTGGCAACCAAGTCAAAATACTCTGGTACCTTACATGGTATTTATAGATGTGGTAATATTTTGCATTCCAATTTTTTCAACCAAAATTTGGTCGTTTCCTCTTTTTATGATCTGGAAAAAGATGAAATAATCTATTGTGGTAAACATGTCTGGCCATATCCTTCAAAAGACTTACCGGTTTTTTCATTGATTGATGGAGTTTATGAAGATAAGTTTTTCGCTTTGGTTAGTCCATTATCTGTATTAGAGCGTATTGATATAAACCCCAAAGCATTTTCCAAAGATTGGTATTCTATTAATGAAAATTCTAATCCGGTCTTGGTATTCTACAAATTGGTCAGATAAGAGAAGAGACAATCCATTAAAACTACCCAAATGACAAAGAAATATGTTTGGTTATTACTATTGGTAGTACTAATCTCGAATATGCTGATATTGAGAAAATATCAGTTACAACAAAGAAACTTTGCGAATTATGCCCTTCATGTTGATAACACTATTGAGTACAGGGATATACGCGTAAGTTATAGTGTTCGCTTTGATAATACTCCTATAAAAATCGATGAAATCCATGATTTAGAATTATGCTTTATCGTTTCAAAATTGCATTGTAATCAATGTGTTGATTCTATTACTACACTAATCCAAAAGTTCAACACAAGCAATACTGAATTTCATTTCAGGGTTTTAGCAAAATATAATAGTATTCAAGATTTACATTTGTTTAAAAGATTACATGGAATAGGTTCTTCAATAATACCAGCTGGTGAATTGAGCTTTCCGATAATGGAAACAGAAATCCCTCTGTTGTTTATTTATGATCCAGATAATCAAACAGCTCACCATATTTTTGCTCCAGACCCACATGATACAGAATTGACTTTAAAATATCTACGATTGGTTTGTAATATTTTGTTCAGTGACAACTTGTCAATTAAGAAAAATTTGTCGTCTATGGAAACCTGATAACCTTGATATAGCAAATAATTGCGTAGTTTTGAATTTGGGGTAAGGTTAAAACTATAATTGTGCTATTATCAAAGTTAAGTAGAGTGAAATAAAACGATATAAATATGATTACTCGTATTGAAATAGATGGATTTAAGACATTTAATAATTTCCAAATGGAGTTTTCTCCATTTACAGTTATTGCCGGTACGAATGCTTCTGGGAAGAGTAACCTGTTCGATGCCTTAAGACTCCTTTCTAATATTGCCGAGTTTGATCTAAAAACTGCTTTTAATAACACAAATTTACGGGGTGAAGCTCTTGAGCAATTCTCTCAATATTCTAATGGAGAATTTGCCAAGCTTATGCGTTTTTCTGTTGAAGTTCTGCTAGACTCTTTTATATCTGATAATTGGGGAGAGACCACAAAACTTAAGTATACGCGAATTAGGTATGAAATTGAAATTATGCGAGAGCGTAATTCAAAAGGGTTTGATGATTTGTCAATTACCCACGAAGTTTTAAAACCGATTAAGCACCAGGAAGATGTTTGGGTTAAATCTCATATTTTAAAAGGGTTGTTAGAGAACTGGAGACCAAAAGTAATAGGACGTCGTGGAATTCCCTATATACTAACTGAACAAAGGGAGGGTAAAACTATAATAAGGATACCTCAGGATGGGAAGCCAGGGCCGGGTAGAGTGAGCGTTGCAAACAAAACAAACCAAACCTTATTAAGTAGCATTAATAGCGTAGATTTTCCACATGTTTTTGCTGCTAAACAGGAAATGATTAATTGGAGGTTTTTACAGCTAAATCCTGAGGTGCTGAGTAAGCCTAGCCCCCGAATTTCATCTGATATTATCTCACCAAATGGAGGCAATTTGGCAGCGGCTTTATTTCGATTAAAAATTGAAGATGGATCATTTCTATTGGATATATCACGAGAACTTAATAATCTACTTCCTGATTTTGTGAAAGTTGATGTAACTGAGGATGTTGCAGAAAATAGATTTGTTATTAAGCTAATAAGTGAAGATGGCAGAGAGTTTTCATCCAGAGTGTTATCTGAAGGGACATTAAGACTCCTTACTTTATGTATCTTAAAGTATGACCCAAAATATAAGGGAATACTTTGTTTTGAAGAACCTGAAAATGGTATTCATCCTTATAGGATAGCTATGATGATAGATTTACTAAAAGGATTATCAACAGATTTATATGATAAGGAAGATAGTGGTCTGCCACTCAGGCAAATGATTGTAAATACACATTCTTCTGTCTTTGTAGGACACCTTTTTAAATCAAATGACTTCCCTCTAAACTTTTCTGTCTGGTTTTCTAAGCTAGTGACAAATATTTCAAGTAAAAATGACAAAAAGTTTAAGTTCAAAGCAACAAAGATCTTACCGGTTCGTGAGGGTAGAGGTCAGCTGAAATTCGATTTTGTTAGCTTTGGTGAGTTGGAAATGACTTCATTGGAAGTCGATAGATATTTAAAAACCAAGGACTTTGAAAATTAGAATATGAGCAATATCTTGCAGGTTGCTTTCACTACTGAAGGTAGTACCGATATTAGATTCTTAGGCAATATTATTGAAAAAACATTTGTAGAATTGCTTTTTGAAAGTAATACAGAAATAGAAATTCATTCCCCTGTTCCTGTTTTTGAAAAGGGGCCATTCCAAGAAAAAATACAAAGGATAGCCAAAAAGTATAATTACTTTCATGTAATATGTGTGCATTGTGATTCGGATTCACCTACTGATGCAGAGGTCCTAAATGATAAGATTAGTCCTGCATTCAGTTTAGTTGCAGATACTGAAGACTGCTGCCAAAACATGGTTGCAATAATACCTGTTCAGATGACAGAAGCATGGATGCTAGCAGATATTGAATTGTTACTGAATGAAATCAATACAACAAAATCTCGTAATGATCTCAATCTTCCAACAAGAGTTAGAAATGTAGAGAGTATCTCAGATCCTAAAGAGCGTATTGAAAAGGCCTTAATTCTGGCACAAAGGGATGTTTCTCGACGACGAAAAAAACTTAAGATTTCAGATTTATATAGTCCGATTTCTCAAAAAGTAGATATTCAAAGCCTTGAGCTGTTGCCATCTTATCTACGTTTTAAGGAAAGTGTTAGAGAGTCTTTAGTGAAGTTGAATTATTTGAATACGTAATTTTTTTCCGTCACCCGTGTCCCGTCATTTATCACTTCTTTGTAACCTCTTTTATTCCCAAAGGGATTCTAGTTCCTCCAATGACTTCTTGCCGGTTTCCGGAACAAATCGATAAACGAATAGGGCAGCAAATAAGCCAATAACACCGTAAATCCAATATGCAAATCCATGATTAAATTGTTCAACAAGGAAGGAGTTGTTGTTTAGGATTGGGAAGGTCCAGGAAATAATCAGGTTTGATATCCACAGAGTAGCTGTCGCAAGGGCCATCGCTTGACCGCGAATAAGGTTCGGGAATAGTTCGGATAACAGAACCCAGGCAACCGGTCCCCATGAAGTAGCAAACCCGGCAATAAAAACCAAGATGAAGATAAAAGCTGCTATAGCTGCTCCGGGGCTGGTGAACTGATTAATAGTTTCTCCATCAACCGGGATCTGTGAAAAACTGAAGTAAAAGATAAATCCTACTGACATCATGGCTACGGCCATAACTATTGCACCTCCGATAAGAAGCGGTTTTCTCCCAATACGGTCGACCAATAATATTGCTACCACAGTGAAAACCATATTGACAACCCCAACATAAATTGTAGATAGTAAAGAGGCATCAGTTTCTGCACCCATATCTTTGAAAATGACCGGGGCGTAGTACATTATCACATTTATGCCAACCCATTGTTGAAAGATGGCGATGGCAAGTCCGATTACAATTACCATAAGTCCAAATGAAAAGAGTTTTCCCGATTGCTGTACCTCCTTAAGACTGGTTTGTATTTCAGATAGAATTTGCTGAGCTTTTTCTTTGCCATTGATTCTGCTTAAAACACTAAGGGCTTTGTCTTCGTTGCCTTTTAGAGCTAAGAAACGTGGGGTTTCCGGTATAAAGAGAACCATTATCAGGAATAATATTGCAGGAATAGATTCCGAGACGAACATCCACCTCCAGCCTATCTCATGCAGCCAGAGATCCTCTCCCTGTCGGGCAATCGCATAGTTGACAAAATAGACAATCAGCATCCCTGTAATTATTGCAAATTGATTGAAGGACACCAATTTCCCCCTAATGCGGGCAGGAGCGATTTCGGCAATATACATTGGTGACAGCATTGAAGCCAATCCTACGCCTATCCCCCCTAATAATCTGTATGCTACAAAGTTCCAAATGAATGTATGATCACCTTCTCCTATCGGCCGAATGAATATCTCTGGCATTGCTGATCCTAATGCAGAGATCAAAAACAGAATTGCAGCCAATATTAGGCCCTTTCTTCTGCCTATCACATTACTAACCCATCCTCCAATCAGTCCACCAAAAATACAACCGATCAGGGCTGATGAAACAAGCAGTCCCAGGCTCGAATTAGCAGCCGTTTCCGATAGGTTCATCGGATCAATAAAAAAGGTTTTCAGCGATTCTACAGTTCCTGATATTACTGCTGTATCATATCCAAAAAGCAAGCCGCCAATAGTGGCACTTATAGTTATCCAAAAAGGGTAAGGGCGCATAAATTTAGATTTATTGGTGAATAAAGGTAGGATTTAAATGGGTAATGGGTACATTGGTGGATTAGTAGATAAGTAGATTAGTGAATTGGTTACTGGCTGGTTTTTATATTTATTTTGTAACCCTACGTAACTTCTTTTTCGTAACCTTACGTAACTTTATTTTAATAATCTTACGTAACCTTCGTGAATAGCTGATTATGAAAACAACACGAATCATATCAATTATCCTGGGCATCATATTGTTGGGATCAGCCTGCAACACAAGCTTCGACATCCAAAAAGAGATTAACAAAGCCGTAAAGGCTGGACAGACGGAGCTTTTTATTCCTGCCGGGAGGTATGAGATTAGCGAGACGATCCATCTGGATGGGGTTGAGAATCTGACTATTAAGCCGGAGGAATCGGGTAAGGTGGTGCTAACATCAGGAATGGCATTGTCGCTTGGGGATTTTACTTGTGTAGATGAGGAAAAGGGGATATACGAAATTAGCTTGTCGAAACTCAAAAGCGATCCCTGGCCGGATTCATTTCGCGGCTATGCGGGATGGCCGGAGGTTTATATATCAGGTATCCCCATGCAACTTGCCCGCTGGCCCAACGAAGGGTATACCAAAATCGACTCAGTCATTAACCGCGGCTCCATTCCCCGGCAGGATGACTCGATCAATATCGGTGGGAGTTTTATTAGCAAAGAATTTGTTTCTAATTTTTCGTCACTTGTCACCCGTCACCTCGGCGAAGCCGATCCCGAGTTTACTCGGGACGTCACTATTTTTTTAGGAGGCTACTGGTGTTACAAGTGGTATGATGAATTTATGCGTGTGGAATCAATCAACCGGGAAACAGGTGAAGTAAAAATGGCAGCGCCACATCGATATGGTATCGGCGGGCCTTCCGGAGGCTTGTTTTATGCTATCAATTCACCGGATTTCCTTGATATTCCGGGGGAGTACTTCTATGATAACAAAACCGGTACTATAAGATTTATCATGCCGGAGCAATTGTTTGAAAACCGGGATTTATTCGAAGAGGGGTATAAGAATATTTCAATTGAGATCAGCTGGAGAGATTTTACAATGATGGATATTCAAAATTGCAGCAATATTCTTTTAGATGAGTTGAAGTTTAGTGTCCATAATGGCTTGGCTCTTAAGCTTTCTGATTCTGATTCTGTGAGGATACAGAGATGTAACTTCAACCGTCTGGCACAATCAGCAATAGAAATATCCGGAGGCAGCTATTGTGGTGTCATTGCATCGGAAATTAACCTGATCGGTGCTACCGGTATTAGTCTTGATGGAGGTGATCGCCCCAGTCTGACTCCAGCTCATCATTATGCTACCAAGAACAAGATATATGATTTTGCCAGGCACATACTGACTTATGCTCCCGGTGTGAAGTTGACTGGGGTAGGGCATATCGTGGATCAGAATAGCTTTTTCAGAGCACCTCACAATGCGATATTGTTCACCGGTAATGATCACTTGATTGAGCGAAATGTCATCAGGTTTGTATGCTTGAACACTTCTGATGCCGGTGCTATTTATTGCGGTCGCGACTGGACCATGGGAGGTACTGTCATTCAGAATAACGTAATTAAGAATCTCGGTCAAGCCAGTCACCATCATAACTGGGCAATATATCTGGACGACCTCGTATCTGGGATCGATGTATTAAATAACATTATTGAGGACTGTCCTTCAGGGATATTAGTTGGAGGCGGTAGGTATAATCGTGTTGTGGGTAACAAAATCCACAATTGTCCGAAAGCATCCATAATGTACGATGCCCGGGGACTTGGCTGGTATACACAATATATTGATGATCCTGATAATGAACTCTGGCAGCGTTTACGTGCCATGCCTATTAAGGAATCACCCTGGAAAGATCGCTTTCCCTGGCTTCAGGATATCCCTGATGATGATCCGGGAATTCCCAAATATGTTATAATCAAAGACAACAAATTAGAGAAGACAGTTGATCCTGAGATTCATCCGACAGTATTTGAATACGGGGAAGTGGAAATATAATCCTTATCCGATATACCATGCTTTGGGAGATAGTGGTTCAATCTCAATTCCAGTTTTTAATATCTCGGCAACAAAGGGATTATTGAAATTAAAATTCTTTTTTGATATGGGATGTGGCTCAATTCTAATATCAAAATCTGATGCCAACAG
>JAUVKA010000054.1 GCA_030592205.1 Bacteroidota bacterium
AGCCTGATTCGCTTTGCTCATTTCAGTCTTTTCTTTTATAGGCTTGGCTTCAAGATAGCTTGGTAAATACTGGATTAGCTCAGCTTCGCTTCGCTGATCCAGAGTAGGGGGGTGTCAAAACAAAAAGCCTGAATCGCTGCGCTCATTCCGGTCTTTTCTTTTATATGCTCGGCTTCAAGCAAGCTTGAGCCTCACAATAAAAGAAAAGCCCGACACTTCGTGTCAGGCTTTTTGTTTTGTGGGAGTTACTGGATTCGAACCAGTGACCCCCTGCTTGTAAGGCAGAAAGTCAAGTGTTTTGCATCTTTTTGAAATTTCTTGAAGTGTTTGCTATTGCTAGTAATAGCAAGGTTTTAGATTTGTTGTTGGTTTGAAGAATTTTTCTATATTTGCCATAATTGTTTTACCTATGTTTTACCCAAATGCACTTTTATGGCTTCTGTAAAAATCGTTTTAAGGGAAAAGAAGACCTTGAAAAATGGTCAACATCCAATTGCCTTACGATTCATTAAAGGTAGGAAAATTAAGTATGTGCACCTCAGTTATGGAAGCCTAAAGGAACATTGGGATTACGGGGAAAATCTCCCAAACAAGAAACATCCCAATAAAAACCTTGCTAATTATCTGATTAAGGAGAAGACGAAGGCAGATGACGTTCGTATTGATCTTGACAGGGAAGGGAAAGAATATAGCATCAATCAGTTTGTAGAAAGATTCAAGAACGACAGCATTTTTATGTCAGTGATGGATTGCTTTGATGAAAGAATTGCCGGGATGAGAAAGGCCGGAAATATCAATAATGCAAATATATATACTGATACAAAGAATGCCCTGAAAGATTTTGATGATAGGGCAACACTTATGTTTTCAGATATTGATTTCAAATGGCTCCATCAATTTGTAGAACATATGCTGAGCAAGGGCAATACTCATGGTGGGATCAGTGTTAAGCTGAGAACCTTTAAAGCTTTGTATAATTACGCTATTAAGAGTAGTTATGTGAAACGTGAGTTGTATCCGTTTAAGAATGCGCTAAATCCAGGTGGTTATGATATAGCAAAGTATCATTCTGATCCTGCCAGGAAAGCCCTTACAAAGGAGGAAATAGATAAGATCCGGAATCTTGATATCGATCATTCCTCTGAGCTGTTTGATTCGTGGAATTACTTCTTGTTCAGCTATTATACGATGGGCATGAATTTCGAAGATATCGCAAACTTGAAGCATACCGATATTTCAGGTGAGTACCTGAGTTATATTCGATCCAAGACAGGCAAAAGGTTTGTGATCCAATTATTGGAACCTGCTATAGCAATTCTACGGCATTATCAATCAGATTCACATTATGTTTTTCCAATTCTATTTGCCAGACACAAGACCCCGGAATCAAAGAAGAACCGATCAAAAAAAATGAGGGCAAAATTGAACAGGGATCTTAAGAAAATTGCTGTGAAGGCAGGTTTAGAAGGGAAAATAACTTCTTATATAGCTCGTCATACCTGGGCCATGGTTCAGAAAACATCCTTACGTAATCCTACGTCCATGATCAGCGACGCATTGGGCCATAAAACGGAGGATGTTACGAGAGCCTATCTGGAAAGTTTTAAAAATGAAGAATTGGATGAGATGAATAGGGGGATATTGTGATTGGTTTGTAACGTTTAGTATATAATGCGTTTTAATGCATTTTTACAAAAGGTTATTGCAATTGCTTTCTTACGGTAAGTCAATATTATCAAGTCGAAAAGCTCTTAGAAATTCGCGAGGATTTGTCCCTCCAATCAATATTGAACAAATTCTGCCGCTAGGATCTGCAATTGGGCTACCACTTGACCCAGCATAGTATTCGTGCTCTTGAATAGGACGAGAAGGTTTGAAAAAATTTATATGCTCATCTTGTCTTTCAAGTTCTAAATATAATTCATGGCATAAGTATGTTGGAGCAACCAACGTTTCTCCCATTTTTACAAATTCATAATTGTTTCTTACCGCAAAACCATAGGCTTCATCCTTAACTGCATTTACAAAGGGTTTTTTATAACATGTGAATTCAAATGACATCTCTGGTGATAAACTCTTTTGAATTAGCTCTAATGGTAACTCACTATATGCATAATCAATATCTTCTTGTTGATAGAAAACATTAAACTTACCTGCATTTAAAGCAGCGGTTTTGTCCTTATGCACATGAACAGTTTCTATAAATGAACCTTCTGGTGGAGTTTCATGACCGGCAGTAATAACCAAAGTGGGTGAACTCTCTGACTTTTTGTAAAGAAATCCTGAGCTTCTTGAAATCAATTCACCTTCTTCATTCCAATGACAAATTCTGAAAGTTACTTTCAGCATTAAGTCAATAAAATTTTGTGCAGCTTTTCTTTCTTTTTCTGTCATAAGCTTTGGTGTTACATTTTCGGTTGCTATAACGGTTCAAATAAGAAAATCCAATAGAGGCTTTACTCCAATCAAGTTTCAAGAAGGATGAAACGGGGGACAATTCTTTTATTTGCTACTTTCATTGCTATTACTTCTAAGCAAGCTTGGTGGTTGTTTATTTATTTCCAAACATTGCATACTTGTATTTGTCCTTTATGTAATTATGGTATTTTGTGCAGGCAGCACCAACTACTGAAATAGTTAACCCCGCAACACCAACAAAAGGGTTTAGGAAACCTCCTGCAGATGCTGGCACTCCAATGTATGTGCAGAATTTGCCAACTTTATTGAAATTGTGTCTTTTAGATAAAGAAGTTATTGCTTTTTTTATATCCTTTTTAATTTCAATAAATCCTTTAACATCCCCAGTGAAAATCTGTTCTGACCAATGGTTTATTTGTTCTCTTAAGGCTATGGTTTCAGGTTCTTTGGATAGTAATATAGACTCTCTTAAAGTATTCCTATGTGGTAATTCACCTAATTCATCCACAACTAATTTGTAAAGTTTTATTTGATTGTCTCCAACGTCGATGTCTTCAAAATAGCTATCTGTTGGAGTTCCAATACAAAATAAGCCTGAAACTTTCTTAGATAGAGCTAGTGTTGCAAAATAGTCAGAAAAGCAGCTAGTAAAAGAATTAATCTCAGCGTTCTTAAAATATATATCTGTTCTCATATCAAGTTCATAATCAGAATATTCGCTTTCTGCGTTTACTGCATTATGTACAACAGATGAGATTAGTGCATTGCCTTCAGGTTGTGGCTTAGCTTTATCTTTGAAATAATTTTCATATAATTCATAGTTTTTCATGACGTTATTAAAAGCAGATAAACCTGTACTAAAATTGAATCTTGAATTTTTTAATCTTAACATGGAATCAATAACAGCAGGTGGTATTCTATCTTCATATGAAAATTCATTCTTAGTAATTGATTCGTGTTTAATGCTTATATCATCAAACAGATTGCCTCGAATCCAGTCTCTTTCTAAGATATCTGCATTCGCAATAAAATTTGGATTGAACACAACTTGCTCAAGGATTGAATCTTTTAATAAGGAATTTGGTTTGTCATTTTTCAATATCCTCATATCACGATTATCTGAACTCTTTGAATCTATTTCTATTAATCCTTCTGTCAATGCTAAGTAAATTAAAGCTTTGAAATGAGTATTATCAATCACTGTTGTTTTCATATTATAGTTTTAATTACTTCCTACTTTTTTACAGATTCATCTTTAGGCCCTATCCAGACCCATACTGGGCAGATAAAAACACGTTTAGTCGATCAATATATGTCAATTTATTTAGTATTTATTCGTTCCCTGTTGTAAATATACCAAATTTCATAAATTCTTTTGCTAATTATAGACGATCTCTTGTTGGGATGTTCCCCTGGGTAGTGGTACAGCAAACCTCCTTACGAAATCCCACCTCAATGATCAGCGATGCCCTGGGCCATAAAACCGAGGATCTTACTCGTGCCTATCTGGATAGTTTTAAGAATGAAGAATTGGATGAGATGAATAGGGGGATACTATAAAGTAGTTGAGTGTTTCTTTTAACTGACTTGTTAGATTGTAGCCGGAGATCATCCGTAAATTCACGTAATTCTTAGTTAATATATTGACATCTCCTAAATATTTCCCTATATTTATGGTGACCATAGAGAAATTATATTAAATCATAGCACAAGTCAATTGTCAAAATGAAGCCTTTAATATGTATCTGATATCAATCTGTATGTCTATTAGAAACACTTGATCGATAAGTTTGGCATTCTCGTTTTTGAGAATATAAGTAATGATACAGGATAATATAATATGTATCACAGGAAGAACATTAAGAATGAATAATTATCAATAAGTTGAATATGAATAAAACTGATAGAAACTCTATGTTGTTTTCAATAATTAAGAATCCATTAAAGAAGGCATTTTTTTATTTTTCAGTTGCACTTTACTGTTTGCAAGTTACTTCTATCCAGTGTCAGGAATATATGGCCTTACCTGACTCCAATGCTGTCTGGATAGTTGGAAATAGCTCAAGTGCAGGTGATTTTTACTATGAATATTCTATAGATTCATATCCCAATGATACCATAATTGACTCTACCAGGTATACTAAAATATATATAACAGATGCTTCCGATTATAATTTCTATGCTGGAGCATTTCGTAGTGATAGTAGCAGGAAGGCTTTTTTTGTACCACCATATGTTGGATATACAGACGAACACCTATGGTATGATTTCAGTTTGTCTACTGGGGATACTGTTAGAGATATCGCTCTAAATGATATGCAGCCTGGATTAGTAGGGGAATATGATTTTAAAGTAGATTCTACTAGGATTCTATCAGTTGGCCCATATGGATTAAAATGCTTGCATTTATCACCTATTCCTCCTTATCCTCCTTTTTACACACATAATTCATTGGTATGGGTTGAAGGCATCGGAAGTTTGAATGGTGGGATTTATAACATGTATATGTGTGGAATTAGTGCTTCCAGCTTAACCTGTATGTCCAAGAATGATACTATATTTTATTACACTAATTCAATCGATTGCGAAATATTCGAAGAACAAGAATTCATATATAGTCCTGGTATTTGCAAAGTGCCCGTAAGTATCCAGGATTTAGGGGATTTAAAGAATATTGAGGCGAAAATTGCTTCCATAAGTGAGGGAGAGGTAACAATTAGTAATCTCCCTTCAGATTGTATTAATATTCACATTTATAACCAATTAGGATCCTTGGTTGAGTTATGGAAAATAGAGCCATCTTGCCAATTGACTCAAAAAAAGTTTTCAGGTTTATCTGCTGGTATCCACATAGTTGTGATTGAAACACATAGTGAAATATTAACCCAAAAAGTATTTGTAAAATGAGAAAATGTAGTCTTTTATTAAAGAAATCTTTAGTACTTCTGATAATCTTGCTTTTATATTCAACAGCAAATTGTCAGTTGCAGTCTTATCTTTTGCAAATGGCAGATTCTAACTATAGTTATTCCGAAATTAAAGCAGGGATGGCCGAATATTTAGATAGCCTAAAAAGTACAATGGATAGTACGAGCTTTTACCAGGGAGGCAGTGAATATCGGGAATTCATGTTTTTTGAACAGCAATGGGCCCCAAGACTGGCTCACCACGGAAGTTTTTCGATGTATATGGACGAAGAGGTGAGTCTTAGTGGACTTTCTGATGCTAACTATAATTATGTTTCTGAGGAGTCTTGGCGAGAACTGGGACCCAACAAAGGGCAAACCGCGTCTGGTACAGCTGAAGGAATCGGACCTATGGAATTTGTCACATTCTTTGACAATGGTACAGCTTCATCGACGCAATATATGCTTGCTGGTTCCACCTTAGGAGGTCTTTTCTATTCCACAGATAATGGAAATTCCTGGGATCTGTCTGGATCAGATAAATGGGATCTTCCTGGGTGTGCTTGGGCCATTTTCCATCCAACCGATCATGAGACCTGGTATGCTTGCTCTGGTTCTGGTCATAGTGCAGGAAGTTCCTTTATAACCAAGTTGGGCGGCATTTACAGAACTACTGATGAAGGTCAGAATTGGTCACTGATAGCAGATTGGATGGATTTTGGATCAGCCGGTAGCTGGACTACGGTCTACAAAATATTATTAGAACCTAATGATCCAAAAACTTTATACGCAGCTACATCTAAAGGTGTGTTTAAAACAGATGATTGTGAAGTTGCCGATCCTGTTTGGACAAACATTTATTCTGGCTTTGTGTTTGATATGGAATTTAAACCTGGAAGTGCCTCTACGATTTACTGTGCAGCTTATGTTAATAATTCCTGGAATATTGCAAAAACCACTGATTATGGAGCTAATTGGTTGGAAATGTCTAGTAGACCAAAAGTATTAACTGGAAGTTTGAATACAAGAAATCAATTCTTTACAATTGAAGTCTCCAAAGCAAATCCAAATAAGCTCTATTGTATTACGCGTAATGGAAGTGCTCATGAAATTCATTATTATGATTTTTCGAGCGGTCCTCCATGGACGAATGTAGCAACTTCATTTTATTATCCAAACAATCCAGGACATGGAAGTGGTCATGGATTTGGAGTAGAACAAGTTAGTGCTGGAGAGGATTTGATGATTACATATGGACTTGACTTAGCAAAATATAACATATATAAATTTGATGGACCTGTTTTCGATGAAGAACCTGTTCATGTGGATGTTGAGGACATCATCTATCATCCATATAATTCAAATGAAATTTGGGCATGCACTCATGGAGGAGTGGAAAAGTCCATTGATGGAGGCCTAACCTGGACAGCGATGTATGATGGCCTTGGGGTTGCTCAAATTGAAAGCTTTACAGATTCTTACACAAATCCTGAATATATTTTAGCTGGGATATATCATGATGGACAGCAATTAACCCAAACTGACTATTCCCCTGATTGGCAACCGGATTGGAAATGGCCATCTGAAGTTTATTGGGATGGAATGCAGCCATTAATTGATAATACAGATCCCAATCATATGTGGGGAAGTGGTCAAAGAGGTGTGTGGTATTATTCTGATGATTCTTTTAGCACTACACCTGAGTACATTAGTGGCTCCTATGGAACATCATATTTCATAACAACTGGTGTGCTAAATAAATCCAATCCCGAAGTTTTCTATCGTAACAAATTTGATGTATCTGGTAAAGAAGAGGTTTATAGGGGTACTAACCGTGGACTCACCACGGGAGGGACTAACGAGCATATTTCAAGTTTCCATAGTTTGTTTCCTTCGACCCATGATGTAAAAATTATGCGAATGATAACTCATTTTAATGATCCTGATATAATGGTTTTATACCTTTATGATGAAGATCCGAGCGGTAGCAGAACGTGGCACTTGTTTCGCTCTACAAACATAAATGATCCTGCAAGTCTTGTATCTTGGGAAGAACTAGATATACCCCTACATTATAATGTATGGTTATCCTCTATTGAATTTGATCCTGACAACCCGGATATCATCTACCTTGCATATGGATATTCTTCAAATCCGAATCAGGCTGAGAGTCTGATATACAAATTGGATTACTCTAATGGCACAGTCCCAACCGTTACAGATTTGACAAAAAACCTTCCCCTTGTAAGAACCAGGCAGGATTGCATTGCAGCAGAAGCAGGAAGTGATGGTGGAATTTTTCTTGCAACAAATTTTGGAGTATTTTATACAAACAATGATCGATTAGATAATAATTCTGGTGATGAATGGGCATTATTTGGTAAATATTTACCGAACAATTCTAGAACAGGAATACGACTAAACTATGTAAGCAACACACTAAGGTTGGCTTGTTTTGGAAGAGGAATCTGGGAAGCATCACTTCCTTGCGTATATTATAACGATCCATTGATTATTTCTTCAAATACTACCTGGAATACCCACAAAAGGCTTGACCGGGATATAGAAATTCAATCCGGAGCAACCTTAACTCTTGATGCCCTAGCCCGAGTGAATATGCCGGAAGACGCTAAAATTATTGTAAAGCCAGGTGCAAAACTAATTGTGAATGGAGCAACAGTCTCTAATTCTTGTGATGGGTTCTGGCATGGAATAGAGGTTCAGGGTGTTAGTAGCGCAAGCCAATACCCAGATGCAAGTGGGAATTATTCTCAGGGTTATCTTGAAATAAAAAATGAAGCTACGATCGAAAATGCTAACAATGCTGTTACACTTTGGAAACAATATGATTGGAATAGCATGGGAGGAATTGTTAAAGCTACAGAAGCTAATTTCATCAATAACAGACGCTCTGTGGAGTTTATGTCATATCAAAACTTTGATCCTAATACTGGTCAGCCAGCAGGCAATTTGAGTTCTTTCGAAGAGTGCATATTCGAGGTAAGTGATGATTATATTTCCTTGGAAGAATTTGCATATCATATTTCGATGTGGGAAGTTGATGGAGTGCAGATCAAAGGATGTTCTTTTATTAACTCAAATGCAAGCCAAGACAAGAATGGGTTTGCCATTTATACTATGGATGCTGAATTTCAAGTATCCCCTACTAATACTATTTCTCCAGTGCCTTCAACTTTTGTAGGATTCTATGGAGCTATCTCAGCACTCAATTCTCAGAGTTTACACCCGATCTATGTATATGGCTCATACTTTGATAATAATGGCTATGGAGTTAAGCTAAGCAAGTCAGATTATGCAACGATAATTTTTAACGAATTCGGTATCGGTAGTACTCAAGTATCTGGATGCTCAAACGATTATGGTGTAGGAGTTGATTTACTTAATTGCAACGATTATGCAATAGAAGAAAACGAATTCTATCCTTCTCCGAGCATTACAGGTAAAAGTATAGGAGTTTGTGTTAACTATGAAGAAGGCTATGCAAATGAAGTTGCCGTTAAGAACAACCAGATTTACATGAATACATTTGATGGCCTCACGGTAGGAAATGAAGCACTCGGAAATAATCGGATGGCATTCACTCTTGGTGGTGGACTGATGTATCTGTGTAATGAAAACGATAACAATACATATGATTTCTATATAAAAGATGAGGGGATTCCTCTCCAGGGACGTTATGACAAAGCAGCCGGTAACACATTTACACAGGATGGCAATAACCCATATGGTGATTTTAATAATCAAACCAGCTCGAGTATAATCTACTTCTATGACGATAACAGTCCTGATGAGGAACCTTTATATCATTCAACCACAGTAATACCAAGGATTGCGCAAAATGGCAACGATTGCCTTAGTAATTACAGAGGCGATGGCAATACCCAAACAAAGGGCCTTGGATTGACTGCAGCTGAACAGAACACTTACGAGCAGTCTTTTGTTGAAAATGAAGTCAATTATAATGGCACCTTAACACTCTATGAAAATCTCAAAGATGGGGGAAATACCGAAGGAGTCATTATAGAGATCGAATCATCCTGGCCAATTGAGATGCTGGCACTCCGGGCAGATCTTTTGGAAGACTCTCCTTATTTATCAAGAAGAGTGCTTAAGGCAACTGCAGATAACACAGATGTATTCCCTGATGCCGTAATATTTGAGATTCTTGCCGCCAACCCAGATGAAATGAGAGATGAGGAGTTTTTGACCTACTTGGCGGAAAAGGAGAATCCGCTTCCTCAATACTATATAGATATTTTGAGAGGCTTGGCTGGAGAAGTTAGCTATAAAACTATCCTGCAGTGTCAGCTTAATGAATTCAAACACAGTATGGCGCAAGCTGCTGATATTATCGTAAGGAATATGTTGAATGATAGCATATGCAACATGGATGCCGTCAGGAACTGGTTGGGAAGCATAGAATCTTTTGCAGCTGAGTGCCAAATTATCGACTCTTATCTACAGGAAAAAGATGCTGCAAATGCTCAATCCAGGCTGAACAATCTTAGTACAACAATAGAATTAACTGCGGAAGACTCTGTTGAATTCAATCGCTACACAGATTTGAAAACTCTTCAGATCAACTTGATCAACCAGGGGAGAAATATCTTTATGTTGGATAGTACTGAGAAGGTACAGCTTGAGGCAATTGCATTAAACAGTGTTGGAGTAGCAGGAACACAAGCTCAGAATATTCTATCCTTTGTTTATGGTCAACAGTACAACTGTTGCCCCGAATTCCCGGATTCAACTCATAAGAGTTATGAGCATGGTTCGATTTTACCTGAGAACAAACCTTCTTCAATCATCTTGAAGGTGTTCCCGAATCCCACGTCTAATTGGACGGCTTTCGAATACCAATTGCCTATAAATGATGGGAACGTATTCATTAGGATTTACAACGCAAAGGGACAACTCGAAAAATCAATTAAACTTGATGGCCTCCAGGGACAGAAGATTTGGGATTTGCAGAATGTGAATCCTGGAGTGTATAGTTACATGCTAGAATTGAATGGTGAAATTGAAAGCGGGAAATTGATCATCCAATAGGATGTTTTACAGGTCTTCCCTGAGATTGAATCTCAGGGAAGACTTTTTTTTGCATGGATTCTTTTTAAAGGTTCGGTGATCTTGGTTGGATTACTTAAACGTAAAGGAAGCAATGCTCAACTTTAAGTTGGTTTTCGTTATTGATCGAATTAGTATTCTCCCATACATGTTGTAGAATCATTTACAAAGTAACATTTTAAGTTCTCTTGTTGATTGCATTTCAGTATATTTACACCCTATTTACATTGAAAAAATCCTTCTTCAGGTATTATTAATACTTGTCTAACAATGTGTACTGTCCAAAGCTTCTATCTAAATACAGGAGAAATCTACATCCATGAAAACACTAACTGGCAATCCATTCTTGATCTTCGAAAATATATGGGAGAAATGGAGACAAAGATTCTGTTTCTTCTAAGGAAGAATAAAATAGCTGCTGTTACAAGTGAAACCCATAATGAGGAGTATTTTAGAACCAAGCGAGAACAGTTTGAGAGCAATCAATTGAAAGCTCTTGATGAGAACAATCCACCATTTACTTACTTTTTTATTGATGGAGGGCCAGATTGGAAATTGTACAGCTATTCCGAACCATATAATATTTCAAGAGCAGAAGAAGATCAGGATGTGTTTGAGTTCTTCTTTGCATATAAACTCAGGCAAATTGACCTGATGGAGATAGACGAATTCCTGGCTTACCATCTTATAACGAGCTATGAAAACATTTGGACTAAGTATGCAAGGTTTCTGGATCTTATATTCAGAAAATACGATATACTTTTTGACGCTGCTAAGTTGAAAACAATTAAAGAATGGATGTCAATGAATCAATCAAAGAAAACAGAAGACGACAATACTAGGATAGAGGATGCTGATAGGATTGAATGGCAGGGAAGCCAGAAAGAGCTTGCCGAGTTGTTTATTGAATTAAAAAGAAAAGGTTTTATCAAAGAGATCGATCATAATCTGATAACAAAAGCATTCACAAAATCAGACACGATACAACAAATCCTTAAGCCAGCCACCGATAAGCATACCCTGGAAGATACCTATGAACAGGTTTATACAAAAAGTTATCGTCCCCGGTTTCACCACATCCTTAAATGCAAGTAGCAGATAATCAGGTTTTAATATAAAAAAGTCATTACCGTAATCATTACCGTAATGACTTTTTCCTTTTTCCCACCACATCTTTGCTTCACGAACTTAATGTACTGAGTCATGAAGCAACAAATCCTTATTCATATTTCACCAGACGAACTCCGTAAGCTCATTGATGAATCTATATCAAAGGCCTTGCAAGCAGTCATTGGTAATGACAGATCCACTGAGAAGGAGTTTATGGATCTGAAGGAGGTTGCTGTCTTCCTCAAACTCTCGGAGGCTACAATATATCGTAAAACTCACGAGAAGACGATCCCTCATTATAAAAAGGGAGGGAAGCTTTATTTCAAAAGATCCGAAATAGAAGCATACCGGGATAGCGGAAAGCAATTGACCCAGGATGAATTTAATGAGCAGGCAAGGCTTAAAATTGCCCGATAAACCCTGCTAAAACCCAGTTAAAACCTTGCTAAAACCTCAGTTAAAACAACCTTAAAACCATGCTTAAAACCGTACTGAATTTTACCTATTTTAACATTGAAGCATTTTATGATTGGCCTGAAACACAGTCTATTGACCTTTTGGGTAGACTGATTAATACCCCTTTCCCTTTTCGGAATAAAATGCCCGTTAAAAAACCCGAAAACCCAGAATAATAAATGCCGGGAAAGACCGGAAACCTTGAGGGTTGAGATTATTCTCAATGATCCATTGGTTTTTATTATTGACCATCCAGTATATGGATAGGGGATAAGATGTTTCCAATTCCTGAAAATGTCAAGGATTCCGGGCTTTTCACTACCTATTCAATAGCAAATAATCTTATTAAACATTACAAAAAAATAATATGAAAACAGAAAATATTTTCAAATTGAAAAATAAAGAAGGAATGCACCTATTTGAGGTCATTACTTCCATGAATATAAACTTTGATAAACCTGATGCTAAGCAATTGATAGCATATATTAATAGTACAAATGAGGACAATGAAGCAAGAGCGATGATCCTGGATGCAGTCCTGGGAGATACTGATTTCTTTTTGAATGCAAAGACGGAAGAAATCCAATCATATAACTACCATGTACCCAAAACTGATATCATTCATATCCTTGTCAGGAATAAGCTTGATCTTACTGAATTCGGAATGCCATTTGATGTTGTTGAACAGGCAAATAAGGGGTATGATCCGGCACTTGATCCAGAGGTAGTTCGTCCTACCAGAGACATAGATATACTTGAAAGGTACAAAGATTATACTCCAAGGTTTGTTTTGGATCCATTGATCTTTCTTGGTGGATTTAATATTATTGGGGCTGAGAGGGGGACAGGAAAAACACGTTTGTGCCTGAGCCTGGCCTATCACATGATCTTTGAGAGAGAAAAATTCCTGGGTTGTTCGATAGATGGCCACGGAGATGTTCTTTATGTGAATATGGAAATTGCTGAGTGTGATTTTAAGTTTTTCCTGGAACCATTAAAAGTTCCATTCCTCCGGGAAGGACCGGAATTGCACACATTATATACCATGAACACCTTGGAGGATCCAAGACTGACCGTGGAAGATATTGAAAACCAAATTGCCAGAATAAGGCCAAGACTGGTCATTATCGATAGTTTCAAAATGTTTATGAGCTTTTTGAATAGAAACGATATGAATTCAGAACCGAATAATGTGTCAGTATTAGATATATTCATATTACTAAAAGATTGGCGTAAAAGGTATGGAATTACGGTCCCTTTAACCAACCATACCAACAAGGGCACAAGTGGTCAGAACGGCCATTCAGACCTCTTATATGGTCCAGGGGCATTATTTGAATATGCTGTTCTTATCTTCTTGGTCAGAAAGGCCAAAGAGCGAGGCCTGAGGCTCGTTATCCTTACGAAAAGCAGATATAAAGAGGAGGGGTCATTTGGAGTCAACCTCATTGCAATTAATAATAACGAGGAAAAGACCGAAATTACTATTGATCTGGTGGAGGAGGACGTTGATGAAAGTGAAT
Organism: Bacteroidota bacterium; assembly: GCA_030592205.1. Taxonomy (GTDB): domain Bacteria; phylum Bacteroidota; class Bacteroidia; order Bacteroidales; family UBA12481; genus JAUVKA01. Next base: position 13,502 of record JAUVKA010000054.1, read on the forward strand.
ATGCATATAATGGGTCAAATAATAAAAGTTATCCAGCAGAAATGATCTTAAAGGCCCAGGAACGCTACGCTTTGGGGGAATCTGC
>JAUVKA010000089.1 GCA_030592205.1 Bacteroidota bacterium
ATGTCATGCCCGCTGCCTTTGCCATATCAACCCATTTAACGGCATCAAATTTTACCGGGTTAAATTCCGGAAGGAAGAGATCATAGGTTTCAAGGGGTATCTGGGCTGTGGTACGTATCCATTCAGCATGATTTGTCCCTTCATCCCATTCACCGGCAGGAACGGCATAAAGCCCCCAATGAATAAACATCCCAAAACGCGCATCTCGCCACCATTCCATGCGAGCATCTTTTTCCTCGGATGTTTCAGCTCCGGGTTGATAACTACTTGTTTGACAGGCTGCCAAGGCTGCTAAAACGAATATTATTAAAGTCTTTCTCATGTGCATCAAATATTGAATTCTACATCAAATAAAGTTAGACTAAAAATTACATCTATTAATGTATTAATGTCATTTTTTCGTCACTCGTCACCCGTCACTTGTCATTCGTCATTCGTCACCCTTTCGTCACCTTACGTCACCTTTTTTTTTATCTGATAAACCAATCCGCTTATTATAAGAATTATACCTAGAAATAGGATGAGTACTGGTGATGCTGGCAGATCCCATGTCCAGGATACCCAAAGTGCTGGTATGGTTAAAATAACTGTGAGTAATAATCCAGCCAGGATTCTGGCTCTCCAGGTAGAAAAGAACAATAGGGTGGTGGAGGCTGGAATAATTAGAAAAGCAAATACGGTAAGAATACCACCAACCTGAACGGCTTCAACAATCACCAGCCCAAAAGTAAAATAGAATAGGAAATCCCACCAATTTTTTCTTTTTGACTTGTATGAACTATTATCATAGTTATCAGTCAGATTCATCATGTTTTTTCGGAAAACCCAATGAAAAAGAGCTACAATCAACACCATTCCGGCCAATCGCAATACTTTGTCCCAACCAACCCAGAGAATGGCTCCGGTTAGCATATCGTGAATATGAACATCACTGCCGGCTCCTTTATCCAGGATGATCACCATGGCAGTGGTTGCAACAGCATAACTTATTCCGATCAGGGCTTCAAGAGGAATTCTTATTTTTTTGCTTTTCAGTAAGGAGAATAGTCCGGCTGCCAAGGTTGTAAATAGAAGGGAAAATAAATATTCTATGAGATGATGCCCTTCTTCATGTCCCCCGCCATTTATCGTTTCAGGCCATAATACAATTGCAAGAGTACCTCCTAAGGCGGCAATCTGGGCCAAAGCAATATCAATAAAAACAATTTCTCTTTTGATAACATGAATTCCAAAATAGACAAGGATGCCTCCAAGTATTAAGGTGGCTGCCAGGGGGGCTATCATGAAGCTAATTATTTCCATAAGTTCATATCTTTTAAACAGAAACAGTTCTTTTTCTCAGAATAACCCACAATGTGAGTATTACTGCCAAACTTCCCAATAGGCATACAATGGCAGGTCCGTTAGAAATATTCAGACTATAAGAGAGCAAGATTCCTGTAACTGATCCTGTTGAGCCAATGATCCAGCTGCCAATCAGACGTTTTCGCCAATTATTTGTAAAAAGTGTTACGGACACAGCAGGGGCAATCAAAAGTATGAATATCAGGAAAATGCCGCCGATTGGGACTGCCTTAACAATCACAATTCCAAAGGTCATGTAGAAAAGCATATCATATAATCTGGTTCTGTTTATTGATGAATTCTCAGATTTATTTAAGGAAATGGATTGGAAACGCTTTTGAAAAAACACATGAATTGCTCCTATCAGAGAGAAAAGAAGAAGGCTGATCCAGACGTCTTTCCAGGTGGTCCAAAGTATATTTCCGGTAATAGTTTTGGAGATGAAATTGGATCCTCCGCTGATTCTCTCAGCCAGCAAGAGTGCCAAACCCAGTCCCAGGCAGTAAATAATTCCAATGTATGCTTCCTGTGGCACTTTCTGATCGGCAAACTTTGTTAGTGCGAAAATGCCTATCACTACAATGGTAAAGAAATATGAAGTCATTTCTAAGCCTAAAGATTCTTCACCGAATCCCACAAGTAGTCCAATCATGGTTCCGAGTGCAGCCACCTGGGCCACTGCAATGTCAATAAAAATAATACCCCGCGAAAGGATGTGGTTACCGAAATAGCCAAGGATTATTGACAGAAGTACACTTATCACGATTGGAGGGCCTAAAAACAGCAGGGTATTCATAAGATTAATTTATTGCACTTTTTATTTCACTTATCCAATAATCCATCAGGTCGAAGTTGTTGCCAATCTTCTCCAGGCCACTGACAAACATTGGAAGGTAAACTGCCTGGACACCTGTTTTAGCTTCAATCATTTGAGGTGATTTTTTTTCGAAATAACTTGCAACAAGCATGACTTTTATGTTTTGATTCTTAATAAGCTCTATCATCTTCTGCACATGTTTAGCCGAAGGAGGAATACCCGGTTTAGGTTCGATGTATCCTGAGATCACCAATCCGAATGTTTCTGCAAAATAGGCCCAGTTTTTATGATATGCAACCACATTGGAGCCTCTTAAGGGCATAGCTTCCTTCAACCATCCGCCAAGATGATTACGTAATGGCTGACCTTCGTAATCATTTTCACGGAATTCGAAAAGTGTATGGTTTTCAAGCATTTTACCCAAGGCATCTCCTCCAAACAATTCAACCAGTTTGTCGCCAAATAATGCCCTGTCAACCTTGTCTCTGAACTGAAGCCTGTTTTGCTGGTAAAATTCTGAATTAGATGGATCGGTCTTAATCAGGCCGATTGTTATATTGTCTGCAATAATTTTCCAGTTCAATGGCCCCGTATTAATATGAGGATTTCCCATTAAGTGTACATCACCTTCAGTTCTGTCTGCTTTCTCAACTTTTTGCAGAATATTTATTCCATCTGAAACCGAAATAAAACCATCAGCTCCGTCCATCACTTTTCTGTTTCTGGCCTTGTCAAGAAGAGTGGATGACCAAGTCTCCAGGTCCATACCTGTAGTTATCCATACATCAGCTTTTTTAAGCATCATGGCATAACTTGGCTTTGGAGGTACAAAATGCGGATCCTGCGCTCCCTGTGCAATATATTCTACGGTAACTTTATCTTTACCAATCTCTTTTGCGATGCTGGCATAATCAGAGAAACTACTAATTATTTTTATCTGCCCTGATATTGGCATGGCTCCCGCAAAGATCAGGATGCTTAGGCAGATGAGCAATGAAGAATTTGTTTTTAGAGTTTTATTGCTTGTTCTCATAATTTCAAATTTTCTTTGTTTTATATTTTTGAACCTCAATTCCAGCCCCATAGCAGGGGCAAGCTTGAGGGCTATCTAATAAGCTTCATGTTTATGTGTTCCCATGGCCCAGCAAATCTGTAATAAGAGGCTGTGGTCAGAAGGCAGTTCATAACTCATTGGTGCTGGCATAAATAAGTTTCTCTGGTTGTACTGATATTGAAGTCTGAAAAATACAAACTCACTCTGCCAGAAGTCAAGTGCCATAGTATAGTCCCATTCATATTGATCATCAGACATGATATCTTCCGAAAAGCCTATACGACCGGAGATCCACCAACGGGAAGATAGTTTATTCTGAATTGAGGAGTAAAAACTCTTGCTGCTCAGTGTTTCTTCTGTCATCTGATAAGTAGCATAGAATACTTCAGATTTCCAATCGAATGTCCGGTATTTGGCACGACCTGAAGGGATCCATTTGAATACCAGTCCAAGGCTGTTTACCGTTGACCATAAAGGAGTATCCAGTGCCAGAGCTGTAGGGTTCTTACCTACAACCGAGTTGAGGCTGAACTCAAAAAAACTGTTCGGTCCTACATCATAAAAGTTTTTTAAATGACCTACTCCCTGTAGTACCCATGGTGAACCTGATGCAAACATTTCCGGAACACTGCCGTGTACACCTGCTATCTCCAGGCTTGAGGCATCAGCCCACAGTAGCTGGGGTAACAGGAAGTTAGCTGCAACACCCGGGCCGCCAAAGTTTGCATTCCCAAAATAATTGACCAGTGCCCTAGGTCTGTCGAATTGTGGCAAAGCATGGTCGTGATAGCGGTTTAAAGGGCTAAATTCAGGATTGAATATCCCTAATTTTAGGTTCATGTTTAAAGGAAGGTTCAGTAGCTCAATATAAGCTTCCTCAACACTAAACCCTTCTTCGGAGAAGGAAATAAATGTTTTTCCCCTCGTGAAGGGATCAAGTGCGGATTCAAGTCCAAGCTCAATTTCACGAAGAAAAATACCATTATTTCCATATGATTTATCTCCCGGGGTGTTGATGAAAGGATCATCACTATTCGACCCTCCAATAAAGAAATCTCCGCCGAGGCTAATATTGGGATTCAATCCTTGTTGTCTTCTTGTTCCACTATGGAATTTTTTATTGAGATCCAGGTTCTCCACTTTTTCCTGTTGTCCCAGCTCTTTGGCATGATCCATTAATTCCTTGAGGCGATCAGCTTCTTTCTTTGTGTTCACATAATTTTCAATATCCAAAACAATGCTGTCGATCTCCGTCAATGATCGTTCCCTCGCATGGCGGCGGGTCTGTTGATCACGACCATGTTTTCGTGTTTTGTTTTGTTGGGCATATCCTGCGCCTGAAAATATCAACAGGCTCAGGAAAAAGAGAAATATCTTTTTATCCATGGTAATAATTCTGTTAGGTTTTGTTTAAGATTTTTCGGTTAAAATTAGGGTTGATAAAAACTTTTTCAAGGGTTTCAACCCTAATTTTAAGCATTCTTAACATTTATTATTTACAGGATTTCATTCAGGGATCAACATATTCTGATTATATCCACAATATGGCTTCAGAATCATGTGTCAAATGCGGCAATTTACCTAATCGATCGATTTATTACAAGATATTTATCCTGATGTGGATCAGGATTATAATACAGATATGTTTTCTTTGTATTTACCAGGGTTTTGCCGGGCTATGAACAAAACAGAAGCACCAGGAAGCGATAATCCCGTTTTCCGTTATTATTGTCTTTCCAGAAAGGAAGTTGTGAAATATTCAGCCGGAACTTCTGGATTAAACTGGACCTCTTCCATATCCATTGTGCTGAACCTGTTGTTTTGTAGATTCTTAATTTCCATGTGAGTGACGAAGTACTTTTTATTATTCGTATCCAGCATTTTGATACCTGAATAGCTCAACTCCTTCCATGGCTCTTCGTCCAAATCGAAGAAAAATGCTTTCCGGGGTATGTAGTCTTTTTTTGCTATCCACATGTACTTAAAGGCTATGCCTGTTTCATCTGCAATATCATCTGTTTTGGGTGTTACTTTAATCTTCCAGCACATGTCCTGGCCAATCTTTTCTTCAAGCTCAATCTTATAAAAGAAATCATCAATAGCACCTATGGCCAGATCTCCATTGGAGAATTCTGAACCCATGAAGGATTTACTTTTTTCAGAGCTGACTATCTTTCTCGTCTTTCTAATGGCTGGTAAGTGTATCCACATGTCGTCACTTCCGGTTTCATGATCGAAAATGAGCATGGCAATGCCTTTCACCTCAGCTGGTGATACGAATACAATTACCCTTTTTTCCGTCCCGTCATCAAAAATCCTGGAGGCCATAGTTGTGACTCTTGTTCTTACATTACCCTTACCATCATTGATGTCGAGTCTTGTTCTTGATTCCAGACCTTTTAGTTTGGTGTTTTCTCTTGACTGCACGATGATATCCCTCGGTGTTAGATTATTCTGAGCCGGAAGCAATACAGGGAAAAGAAATATGGCTATTACTATGAGATACTTATTCATGATATTTTGTTTAAATATTATTTTATTGTTTACTTTTTTTGTTTCCCAGGAAACCTGGTTCTGTAAGTAGGATAATTGCCGGGATGAGAAATAGTGCTCCGATCAGGCAAGTTAGAATCGAAAGAGTAGTGAGAAAGCCGAAAAAACGAATTGGATTGAAGTTGCTGAACAGGAGGGCTGAGAATCCTATCATTACGGATATGGCGTTGAATGTTATCCCTTTGCCCGTGGTGGTCAAGGTATGAATAATTGCCTCCTTGGTGCTTTTCCCAGATTTAATTTCTTGCTGATGTCTCCATAAATAGTGAATAGTATAATCAACTCCCACTCCAATCATTATTGACGAAAGCAGGGCAGTTGCTGCGTCAAGCTTGATTCCTAACCAACCCATCAGACCAAATAATAGAATACAGGCAAAAAGGAGTGGTACCAGGGCCAATGCACCGGCCTTCCATGACCTAAAGATCAAAATGATAAGCAGGCAGACAATGGTCAGAGCGAATGCCAGAGAGCGATTTTGGCCACGGATCAAGGTATCAGTCATTTCGGCAGAGATCAAGCCAATTCCACCAATCCTGACAACAGCAGGATCATCATTGGTCAGGCTTTTAATTTTCTTTGCGATTTTTAGCACTTGAACGCTCGAAGGATCTCTTATCCTAATTATCATTTGTGCATTTTCATAAGAAAAATCTACGAGTTGCTCAAAATCCGAAGGATCACCACTAAAACTATATAGTTCGAAGTATTGTGCTACGGCATTCCGGCTTTCCGGGATCTTATTGTATCCAGGATCTGATGGATCTAATATGCTTTTGCTCATTATTTTAACAATACTGGCAATGGATATTACCTGTCCTACACCTGTACTGCCCTTTAATTCTTCTTCCACATGCAGCATCCTTCCCAGGAGTTGTGGGTCCTTTATATCACCGGCATAATGGATTGAAATTGTTTGTGATCCACCCATATGCTTATCTATCAGATCGGAACTTTTCCTGACAATGTGGTCTTTAGCAAAGAATTTAACCGTATTCCCTTCTACCTGCAGCTTGAAAATCCCAACTACCATAAAAACCACAAGAGCAAATGCAGCGGCCAATATTATTTTTGGGTGTTTAATCAATTGGGAAGCAATAAGGTTAAGCCCTTTTTCCAGTAAACCAATTGTTTTTTCTGTTGACTTTTTTGATGTTTTATAAGCTGAGAGATAGGCAGGGATATATAACAGACTCATAATAAGGGCCCAGGCTATTCCAATTCCTGCTAAGACTCCTACTTGTTTGGCAGGTACAATTATATGGCTTAACAAACCCAGGATCCCCGCTATAGTTGTTGCTCCTGTGAGGATTACAGGTTTTGCCAGTACTTTCCACAAGGCTATGATTTTTTCTCCTCCTGATAGTTTTCTATAGTCTTGCCTTTCCAGTTCGAGGTGTCTGTTATAAATATGGATACCATAATTATTGGCAATTGCAATCAGCATTATTGGAAGGAGGACACTTACAATGGTAAGCTTCCATCCAAATATCGGCAAAAGGCCCATGGATACGAAGATGGACATTATTACAATGCTAAACGGCAAAAAAACTCCGTTAAAACTTCGAAATGAGACCCATAGGATGAGTATCATTAGAGCCAGGGCCATAGGCAGCAGGAATATCAGATCTCTGTTGATGTCTGAACTGATAGCCTGACTGACTACTACTAATCCTCCCAAATAAACTTTCTCAGTTCCGGGGAATTTATCCACAACCTCCTGAATGGCACTGAGGATAGATTCGTCGTTTACCTCTTTTTGCAAAGAGGCAATAATGGCAGTGTATTGAAAATTAGAGGATACAATAACCTTGTAGACGAGCTCATTATTAGTCAGTTCCGATCTGAGGATTTGTTTTTGTTTATCTGTTTTAGGGATTCTTTTTATTGCCGGATCAACGATCATCATTCCATCTTCTCCCTTGATGGATTTTGAGCTGAAAAGCGAGAGGGTATTCTCGATATCAGATATTTTATTAAGGGCCTTTTCGATAGATTTTACCCGGCTCAGAGTTTCCTTCCGGAGGACATCCTCAGCCTCGAAAAGCAATACTATATTATCGCTGCCGCCAAAAAGGTTTTCTATACTATCAGTATTTAGTCTTGAGGGCATGTCTAATGGAATAAGGGCTTCAACCTCAGAATCTATTTCCATCCGGGGCAGGAAAAGACCCATGCCAATCGCAAAAACCCAACATAGAATCATTACCGCAATACGGTTTTTATGGATTGCGTGTGCAAACTTCCTCATAATGGCTTATCTATATCTTACAATGATTTTGATTTTAGTTATACCTTCTTTGATCTCAAAGAGACATTTTTTGCATGGTGGTGCCTTTAATATTGGCTTAATATTGTTGCTGAAGCCAAATCCTTCAAGAGGAAGTCCTAATTTGTTATAATCCATGTCGCCTGAATCATTTTCATCATCTAATAAAGCCAGAGCATATTTTCCGGGATTCAGGGAATCAATCTTAAAAACTACTGAATTATTTTTGATGTTTTTCTTTGAGACTTTAATATCTCTAAATTCCGGTTTTGCCTGCCGTGGGAAATGATCTGGCGAATCAAATATTGAAAGAAGTATATGCCCCTGGTTTGATCGGATATTACAAATCTCAATTTCAAGTTTTGCCTGTCCCGTCATTTTAGGAGAATGCAGGGCACAAATTGCAAGTATCAGTATGAAGGCAATTTTGTTCATCAAAAGCTAATCCTGAATTCCATGAATGGACCATTGAAGATATTGCTGATCCAGTCGAATCGTGTATTTTCCGGGCCGGAATAATGTTCATATCCAGCCAGACATTCAATTCCATCTGCCAGCTGATAAGTGATCATTGGCCTGAGCATGAATTCTTCAGTAGTGATGTTATATAATCCGGCAAGTTCCAGTTCAAGAGTCTCATGAAACAAGGATAAAGATGGCCGAACAAGCAGGCTATGGATCCATTCATCAGTCTGATCGTATAGTATTCGATTATAATATCTGATCTGGTTTCCCATCATGGTTTCGAGATATGGCCAGGTATTGGGGTCTTGAAGAATTGCCGGATCAAATTCTCCTGGCGCATCAAGGGCTGTAAAGTCCATTATTTTCTTGCCAGTATATTCAAGGAGGATTCTTAGAGGTCCAAATGAACGGTCTAAGCCTATTGCCCAGGATAACTCTTCCATTGGTACAGCAGGATTTGTGAGATCCTCTTCTGGCTGTTTCCATGCAATTTCGCCTCTAAACCCAACATCACCAAGGTTTACTGCAAAATCTGCACCTATAGTCGACTGCTTGAATGCGCTGGGTATCAATTGTATGGTGAAGTCGGTAAATGGGGGTTGGGGTAAACTGCCCGGTAGCAGTCCCGGCATGGCGTCATAACCGCTAAAATATGATAACGAGCCTTCAATCTTATTGAGAACGATATCTATTTTACACCCGAGAGATCCATTTTTCAGATTGGGTGAAGGATAGTTTCCATCAGTAAAGCTTACAAATTCAGGCAGGTCAAGTAGATCAAAGCGATAAACTGAAGGTAGATAAAAGGGTACCCAATCCATTTCAATATGGAGAAAAGAGCTAGGATGGAATCGGCCGGTTAATACCAGGTTGCCAAGGCGCCTGTCATCCTCATTAGGGCTCCTGTTGAAATAGTCATAAGGGCTTAGATTCTGTGTAGGATTAAAAGCATCTGCCCGCCCCCAAACCTTAATCTGTTTGCCAAACCTGAAATCAAACTTGTTTATATATAGGTCAACATAAGCTTCGCGTAGGTCAAAAAGTGAGGTAGTATGACCTTCAAAATAGCCCGAACGGAACCTGATATCTGCATAAGCTTTCCCCCATTTATTGGGTTTAGCTGTCAACTTGAGTGCAGATTCACCATATCCGCTTTTAATTTCTGCTTCATCCCTGGAATCCCATCCGGCATACAAGGTTCCACGCATGTAACCTCCAATGTCGAGGATTCCTGTTCCCTTATTATCCACATCTGTCAGGGTGGAGGAGAATAAGCCTTGTCCGCTTAATGGTATCGAACAGATAAATATAATTGGGATAATAAGCCTTCCTGAAATTTTGTTCATATAGTTTTTTAGTACTAAAACTATAGCTAAACGGGCTCTGTGTCGACCGGAATATGCGGGTCGCACAAGTTATCCCCCCATACCTGTCATGCCAGACTATTAAAACAGTCATTGTAAGGCTCTTAAGCAGGGGGCTGTTAGGTGAGAAAATGGGTGCAACCCACTTAATTCGTACCAGGCAATTGACGAATAAAATCAGATGGTGTGAGACCGGTGATTTTTTTAAATACAGAATTGAATGTTGATTTGGAATTAAAACCGCTCTCAAGGGCAATGGCGAGAACGGTGAATTGCATATTTTCAGGTTTATTCAAACTATCAATAAAGGTTTTTACTCGATACTCATTTATATAGGTGTAGAAGTTTTTTCCAAGTTGGGTATTCAGGGCTTGGGTTAGGTGATGTTTGGGCACTCCAAGGTGTTTTGCAACATTTGCAAGTGATAGCTCAGGAAGCAGATATAATTTTTCTGTTTTCATCAATTTCTCCAGTTTTGATACCAGCGATTTTAAACTGGAGGCACTTAATCCTGATTTTGCATACTTAACCGGTTCTTCTTCCTGTGTGCAAAGCATGGATGGGAATCCTTCCGGATAGCGATTATATATGGATGCCTGGCGATAACCATAAAAGCTGAAAGCAAAAGAGAAAAGAGTTAGGCCAATATAGGTGAATATCCTGGGATCAAAGGGTACGGAAATCACAAAAATATTAATTCCTGATGTCACAAAGGTCAGAAAATAAGAGATATACACAGTTAGTATGATAAAGAAGAGCCATGTCAGAGTAATGCGGCTTGACCGGTAGGAGAATTGCTCTGTAATCCTTTTTCGGTGCCTTAGAACAAGTATCAGATCAAGAAAAGTGTAAATTGTGATGGAGCTTAAAATCAGTATATTATACAGGGAACGGGCAAACCAACTC
>JAUVKA010000281.1 GCA_030592205.1 Bacteroidota bacterium
CCATTTTTCTTTCATACTTTTTAATGCTTCGGGATTTACCTTTAGTTGATTAGGGACTACATTACTAACACCAATTTCCTTTGGTGATTTGCCGTTTAATATATCGGCTGACAAATTACCGGCTATTTTACCTACATCAAAATAGTTTGCACCCAGGCCAAACAATGTATTTCCATAAACCTTATAAGGATTATTGGTGAAAAGTGGAATCTGGGCATTCTTTGCGGCTGTAATAAGCTGATCAATACCTGATTCAACAACATTGTCGCCACCCAACCATAGTGCTTCAACACCCCGGGAGGTAAGACTAATTGCTGTTTCCAGTACTTGTGTAGTATTTTCAACACTCATTTCAAGTAATTCGATTCCTAATTCTTCACTCTTGCTGCGTGCCAGCCGAACACAGGCCTCGGAACAAACCTCGCTTGTACACCATACAGTTCCCACCTTTTTAAGGTCGGGCTTCATTTCCATAGCAATATCAAAAACTTCTTTAACCGGTTGGAAAGTACCGATTCCTACCAGGTGTTCAGGATGTTCATCAGGAGCACTTCCTGTTATTCCAACACCTGCAATATAAGGATCTGTAACTGCACAGAAGACATGTGTAATTTTACTATGGCGGTTGGCATTTGCCATTACCTGCAGAGCAGGAGTACTAATGGTTATAACCATATCGTATTTATTATTTACAATGGCTTGTGCTATAGTATTGGCAGTACCCATATCACCTTCAGCACAATATCTTTGAATCAGACAACTTTCACCTTCAATAAATCCTCTTTTATTTAAAGCTTCTATAACACCATCCTCCGTTTGGTCAAGTATCATCCTCGATGCGATTTTAAAAATCGCAATGCTGGGAATATCACTTTTTTCATTTCCTTTTCGATTATTTAAATCGAGAAGTAATAAAATGCATGCAGCAAGAAGAATTGCTACAACAGCTCTGATTATTTTTGTAATCTTCATTTCGATTTTTTCAAATAATATCAGCTAAGTACTAAACGTAATTATCGACTAGAAAAGAAGCCAGAGTCGGATCAAAATTATCTTTTCTGCGAAGCTCGTCAAACATACTCAGCAAGTCATTGATCTTCAGTCGCTTCCTCTCCTCACCCTTGAAATCAAAAACCACCCTGCCCTGATGCATCATTAAAATACGATCACCAAGCTTAACGGCCTGTTGCATTGAGTGAGTTACCATCAGTGTTGTAAGATTATCCCTGGTAATAACCTGCTGCGTAAGGTCTAAAACCTTACTCGCCGTTTTAGGGTCAAGAGCAGCTGTATGTTCATCGAGCAATAATAGTTTTGGCTTAATAACAGTTGACATTAATAAAGTCAATGCTTGTCTTTGTCCACCGGAAAGTTTGCCAATGGGGTTTTCCAATCTGTCTTCCAAACCCATGTTAAGAGGGCTTACAATTTGCTTAAACTGTTCAATCAACGAACCTGGCAAGCCCCATCCAAGACCTCGTTTCTTTCCCCTTTTCATAGCCAAAGCCAGGTTTTCCTGAATCGACATATTTGGTGCTGTTCCGCTGAAAGGATTTTGGAACACTCTACCAATATATTTTGCTCTTCTATGCTCACTCCAATTGGTAATATCAATGTCATCAAGGATGATCTTTCCTTCATCAACCACAAAGTTTCCGGCAGCAGCATTGAGTGCTGTCGATTTTCCAGAACCGTTTGTACCCAGAATGCAGACGAAACTCCCTTCTTCAATCTCAAGACTTACTCCCCTTAATGCATGCACCTCATTTATTGTCCCGGGATTAAAGGTCTTTTTTATGTTCTCAATTTTAAGCATTATCATCTCGTTTTAAAGTCATTTTTCTTCTTCTTTTTAAAATCCCTGGAAGAATCAAGGCAATAAACACAAAAAAAGCAGTAATTATTTTCAGGTCGTTCGGATTTAAGCCCCAACGAAGTGCGATGGCTACCAACAAACGGAAGAGAACTGATCCCACAACTGCCCCCATGATAACGAAGCCCACACTGCTGTCATTAATAATGGCTTCACCTATTATCACGCTGGCCAATCCCCAAACCATCATTCCAATACCCATTTGAACATCTGCAAAGCCTTGGTACTGTGCCAACATGGCACCAGATAAGGCGATAAATCCATTTGAAATTGCAACCCCAATAATTATCATAGCTTTAGTATTAACTCCTAGAGCCCTAATCATTTGGTCGTTATCACCGGTTGCCCTCATAGCCGTTCCAATGTTGGTTTTGAAAAACCACCATAGCAGAACACAAAAACCAATTATGGCCGTCATGCAGAAACTTAGCAGCCATAAATCTTTTGTTCTAACTTCCCATCCAAGAAGAGTGGATTTGGCATCTGCTCCCGATATCCGGACTGCAAAATTTTCCACCCAGGTAAATACGGTAGTTTCATTTAAAAGTGGAATGTTGCTTTTCCCCATTACATGGAGATTAACCGAATAAAGAGCCGTCATAACCAGGATTCCAGCCAGAAGAGGATTGATTTTAAAACGAGTATGTATGAATCCTGTGACAGAACCCGCAACCATCCCTGCAAAAAAGGCAATCAAACTGGCCAAAAGAGGGTTTACACCAACAATAATAAGGGATGCGGCAGTAGCAGCCCCAAAAGTAAATGACCCTTCAGCTGTAATATCCGGGAAGTCGAAGATGCGAAAACTGATAAAGATTCCTAGTGCTAGCAGCGACAGGATTAATCCAATTGTAAATGATCCGATAAGTAGTGACATAGCAATAAATTAATTAGATGGAAGGTGAGTATTTGATTCGATTGGAACGATCCAGCAAAAGCCTTGAACAAACTGACTTTCACCTAATCCGATATGTTGACGAGTGTCATTTGTCAGATGCAGAATATCAGTCAATTCGGAAGTGCTAAACAAGTATTCGATAATTTCATGCAAATCGATATTTGTTTTTTTGAGAGGGATATATGGAAAAACGGTAGTATGAATATGTCCCTGGATTTGAGATTCAGGTTTAATCGGACGCAGGAACAATTCTTCCTCTTTATTCGCATTGTTAGTAAAATACCCTACTGACAGGGTTAGCATTTTATTATGGGCCGGCTCAGTTGTGAAATTGATAGTTTCCTTAAGCTCAGGATAAGTGAATATTTTCTTCCCATCAACAGGTGATTCGTTCAAAGATGTACCTATTAATCCGCCACTTTCAGCAAGCTGGACAAGAGCAAATTGTTTATACCCGGTAAGTTGATGAATTCCTTCAACTATTTGGCTTAAGCCGATAGTTGCCAGATGATTTTCTGAATCATAGCGGATCAGATGAGAGAAATTTCCTTCAAAATGCAGTCCGTATAATTCAGTTAATGAGGCAACTAACTGACCAGCACTCAGCATGTAATCTGGTTTCCTTGAGCCATCGGCAGGAAAGTATGCAATATTCTTACCAAGCATAATGTACTCACCAAAACGGTTTTTACAATCATCAAAAGAGTTTCCAATCGCCCCTAATCCAATAGCAAACAGATTTTCTTCTGATTTGATTAATCTTGCATCTTTAGCCTGATACCCGGATTGAAGAGTAAGTTCAGGTTGTCCAAAAAAAATGGCTCTGGTCTTACCTCCGCCTGGGAGAGTAGAAAGCCTGAATTTGAAACCTTGTACTTCCAGATAATCTCCGATTTCTTCTCTACTATCAGCAGGCGCTGGCGCTTCGGATGGATGGCTTAACATTTCAACCATCCAGACCATATTTAAAACCTCACTCACATTTTCAGACATTGCCGTGATGCAGAAGCTGCCATTTATTGATGTGAGGTTTTTGTATTGTGTAACCAGGGATCTAATCCCGGCCGAGCTCAGATAATCTACACCCAACAAATCAAGTGTTATCTGGTAATGGCCTTCGCGAATAAGCCGGTCGATATAATCGTTAAGGTACCCCGCATTATTAGCATCCAGTCTCCCCGTACAATTCAGTACAATTTCAGCACCCTTGGCTTCCCTGTTGATTTCTAGATTATTCATAAGTATATAATTTCCAGTCTAATAAAAAGTCAGATTATTGAACATATTTTTCAGGTATGTTAATTTCAAAATGTTTTAAGGCTTCAATATTTAGTTTGATATTGGATTTAGTGACTAGCCGGTATGGTATTTCTTTGGGCGACTTACCTTCCAATATCTCTTTTGCCATGTTTACGGCATCAACTCCGGCAAAATAATAATCCCGGGAAACTGCCGCAACGGCACCTTGTTCTACCTGTTTCCCTATGAAAGCAAAGTACGGGATTCCACTATCGTAGGCAGCTTTTAGGATCGAAGCCCCACAACTAGCAGTGAGATTGTCAGAAATCTGGGTAAATGCCTCAATACCCCTGTTTGTAATAGATAAGGCTGCATCGGCAACTTCAGTAGCTGTATTAGCCGGAACAGCGACTAAAACTAATCCATTTTTTTTCGCTTCCTTTTCAAGCTCCTCTTTGTATGCAACTGAATTAATTTCACCTGGAGTAAAAACGGTGCCAATGGTCTTAATGTCAGGCATCAATTCTTTTAGCAGTTTGATCATACCTGCAAAATCATTCATCGTGGATATTCCCGTAAGATTCGGCAGATGGTCATTAAACGAATTACCCAAGCCTGCCCGGATAGGATCACCAACATTGGTAAATACTATGGGAGCGTCTTTTACCTTATGAGAAATGGCTTGAATAGTTGGGGTTGATGTTGAAAAAATCATATCCCAATTTTCAGAAGCTATTGCATCGGCAATACTGTTTAGCGTTGAGATATCGCCCTGAGCATTAAAAACCTTAATTGTAAAGTCGCTTCCCTCTTCCAAGCCAATATTTTTCAGCTCATCACGGAGCCCCTCTTCAGCATCCTCCGAGTTTGGACTGTCGACATAATGAGCAAGGCAGAATTTAAAATTATTCCCCTTTAGTGGAACTTGATCCTGCTCGAAGTATTTTTCCGGTATTCGAATATTAAGTTTATCTGCAAGTTCAGAATTTATGGCAATTACCTCCTCAACATAATTTTCAATAGGAATATTTGCTGGATTTTCACCATTTAACACCCTTGCAACATATTTTGCTGTACGATATCCAGTGCTATGCCAACTTATTCCAACAGCTGCAAGGACTCCTCCATCCTTCACATAATCAACATCGTTGAGAATAAGAGGCATGTCATTGTCGCTACAAATTTTCACAATGGTTTGAAATGCCTGGTATGCAGTATTGTCCCCTGTAATCCATACGGCATCAACATCACGAGCACAAAGAGTGGATATCGCTTGAAACACTTCTGAGGTATTAATCACAGTATTTTCTACAAGCTCCAGCCCAATACTCTTGGAATATGCCCGGGCATCTGAAATAACCTTCCTGGAATTAGCCTCAGAGGAGTTATACAGAGTGCCTATTCGTTTGGCATCTGGGAATGATTCACGAATGAAATCAAATGTTTTTTCAATGGGAGGAAATGAACCTACCCCGGTTATATTCGGCCTGTGCTTGGTGTAACTTTCACCTGCCCCTGCCTCAAGGGGAGTATATGAAAAGGTGAAAACTATGGGATGCCTTGTTACAGCAGAAAGGGCGGCTGTTATTCCTGGAGTTGATGTAACAACAATAAGGTCAATATCCTGGTGATCCATATTCAGATGAATAGGCTGTAAGTTGGCCATTTCCCCGTTGGCATGCTGGGCAATTACTGTAAGATTACTGTCTTTAACAAAACCCAACTCTTTCAAGCCTA
>JAUVKA010000199.1 GCA_030592205.1 Bacteroidota bacterium
GAATCTGCTGCTTTTGTTGCTGTTGGCCACGTATGTTGCTGCCTATCCAGCAACATCATCATCAGCCCGTCAGCCCCGGACGCCTTTGCCTCTGCCAACCATACATCTGCTTCCTCATGATTGTAAATAGGATCTGGTCTTAGATCCAGATTTACTCCTAATGATTTGGCTGTCTTGCGCAATTCTTTGGTGTATTTTTTTCTGGCTGCCTCCCCATCATATATGGCTCCAGGCCACCACATTCCGTATTCCTCTTTCCTTCTTACAAAAGCAACTTTTATTTTCGGCATATAAGCTGCAGCAGAACCAAAAGACCGGAAGTTTGGAAGAATAACATTTTTACTGCTGGCATATACACCTAAATTTCCCATTAATAAGGTGCCCGCTGCCAGGAAGGCCGATTTTTTGATAAAATCACGTCTGCTGGAATCACAACTGCAGTGTGCAATACATCTGTTTGTTTTCATCGCTTAGAAGTTTTATAATGTCGGTATTATGTTATGTTTAGGTTTGTGTTGAAAAAGAAATCAGGCCTACAAAGGCTAGAATTTCTGACTAGCCACAAGTTAAGCTCTTTTATTCCAATATCAAAGAATGACAAATGACGTCCAGAGTTTACTCGGGACGTTATTTGTCATTTGTCACAGAGTTTCTCACTCCAATTATCTCCGCCGCAATACTAATCGCTATTTCCTCAGGGGTTTGACTATTGATAGGAATTCCAATTGGGGAATGGATGTTATTCAGGCGGTCTTCTGAGTAACCTTTTTCTATAAGATTTGCCTTTATCTTTTTCACCTTCTTCTTGCTCCCCATCATACCCAGGTACAAGAGTTTTTTATCTAATAGCTGCCCCAGAATATTTTCATCACCCTTGTGAGTGAAGCTCATAATAACTACATACGTGTTGTTTCCTTCCTGAATCAGATGCCCGATATCATCGTAATTAACAATAAGTTTTTTTGTAACATATTCATTTTCATGAAAGGTGTTCAAATCTTTTCTGTCGTCGAAAAGTTCAATATCAAAATTCAATATATTACAAACACGACTTAAGGCAAGACTAACATGTCCGGCTCCAAAAATGTACAATTTATCAGGCAGGCCGATTTGTTCGGAGAGTTCCCATTTCTTGTCTGAAAGGATCATATTTTGAAACTTTTCCTCCTGCCTAATATTTTCCTGAAAACTAATCCCCGATGGTGAATACCTTATTAACCCGATTCCTTTCTTAGAATTACAATCTGCTATCACTGCTGCCTCTCCAAATAATTCCTCAGTAAGCGGAAAAAAAGCGATTGTCTGGCCGCCCGAACAGATCATACCGGAGTTATCTTTTATGGCTTCCGGATTATGATCCTGATGTTTGATAATGATTTGGAAATCCTGGTTCAGGATCATTTTCCTGGCTTCCTCTACCATCTGTTGCTCCATCAATCCGCCGCCGATTGAACCTGACAGCCCGCCATCCTCTGACACGGCCATTTTGAAGCCTTTTCTACCCGGACTGCTGCCATGATTATTTACTACTACCATGAGGATAACTCCTTGATTATCTTCTGATTTATTAAGAATAAAAGACCAGGTTTTCATCTTATTAATCTTTAAAATGATTTATTGTATATCGGTTAATTCCAATACTTGATTAGCTCCAAGCAATCGCTCTTTATAGACTTTTTTATCAATATCCTGAACTGCACATCCCTCATCAAGTGCAAGAATGGCAGCGTTGGCGGCTGATTGTCCGAGAATCATGAAAACCGGCTCCATCCTGATTGAACCGTAAGCTATATGGGAAGAGGACAGGCACACAGGAACCAGAAGGTTAGTTGCTTCTTCTTTTTTTGGGACAATTGCCAGATAACTAATAGGGTAGGGCCCGCCGGGGTTTATCTCAACATCCCCCTCATTTCGGGCAAAGCCATTAGCAACATATCTTTGCACATGATGGGAATCCATATTGTATGATCCCATTCCGATGGAGGAAGGAGTAGGAATATTTCCCCTGAGATGGTTTTCATTCATCACAAAGTCGCTCACCATTCTTCGGGCTTCGCGGACGTATATCTGATGGGGCCAGTTGCCGTTATCCAGAAACTCATCTTTTGCCAATCCCCATTTGCTCATCTCAATTCGCACATCTTCGGGAACCCTGGGATCGTTAGCCATGAACCACATCAGTCCTTTTTGATATAGTTCATGCTCTTTTATTATTTCCGCACGCTCTTCATACGAAGCCTCTGGGTAGTCATAATTCATCCCAATATTATCCGTTGAAAAGCCTCCAGAGTTATTGGTGTCGGTTTTATTGTTTGGGATAAGATCAAATTTCCTGAAGAGTTTCCGCCATCCCTGATCCAGGTACCGGGCCAGAAGTTCATATTGTAGAGGATCATATCCATCTGGTTTAGGAAATGGAACCATGTTCTCTTGCACAGTTGTCAGGCACATCCTGAAACAGTAGGCCTGGATCCTGTGATCTCCTGATCCCTCAACTCCCGGCCCATTATCTTGAATTCTGGGGAGTAATCCACTTTGCGGATCACCCGGAATTTCATAGGGATCTACCTCCAATTCAAATTGGTGATATTTGGCATTTTTTGTATTCACCCCATTTAGTGATTCTCCATATTGGGAGTTTGATTCCCGTCCAATTGTATAACTAACACCTGCTGCAGCCATAAGGTCACCTTCATATGTTGCATCGATAAACTGCTTGCCCCGGAAAACTTCTCCATTAAGCATTTTAATCGATATTATCCGGCCATCTTTTTTTTCAACCCCTGATTTACGGTCGAGCCAATACTCACGGAAAACCGGAATATTATCCTCATCAATAAGTTGTTCAAACACTAATTCCGCAACATGTGGTTCAAACACCCAAACGGCATCTGCATCTGGTTTGTAGTGCTTGCATTCCGCAGCTGTTTCAAATTTCCAGCTTTCATCCAGATCGTACGCTCTCTTGATCCGTTGATATACTTCACGGGCAATTCCCCCGACAACCTCCTTCTTCCCTGAATCTGTCCAACCCAAGCCGCTGGACGATAATCCTCCCAAATGTTTATCAGGTCCCACAACAATCACTGTATGCCCAAGTCGTGTGGCTTCTACTGCAGCAGCTATACCAGCAGATGTACAGCCGTAGACAATTAGATCTGCCTTATGGGTCGTGCTTGTATTGCAGGAAAACAGGAGGTGAAGGAAAAGAATTGTCAACAGGGAGGAAATTCGGACGGTTTTCATGTTAATTGGACTTGTATCAACAAAGATAATTCCTTTTACTAAACATGTCAGGTATTTAAAAACTGTCAGGTTTAACTGATTTTTTTATCGTAATTTTGATGTCTTAACAAGATCTATTATTATGACAAAGCATTACTCCTTGGGAATAGCATTAGCTTTAATGATATCAATGGTGTTCAGTGGATCATTGTCTGCTCAATCTCAGTTTACTCCGTATGATGATATCCCCGGAATTATTAAGAGTTATAAGCCTTCATATGTGGAGAGCTATCCTGAGTGGGCAAAAATGCTCTATAAGAATCAGATAAATTTCAATGAGATTGAAGAGGATTTTCAAACTTATATGAGCTCCCATTCCGGAGAGAAGAGCCCGATAATTCGTTATTATAAGATCTGGAGGAGAGCAGTTGAATCATATACTCTTGAAGATGGCACAATACAGATTCCGGATCTGGCTGAATACCGGGAAAACCTGTTGACTGCTCAAAAGGAGGCAGCCGGTAGACTGAAAACAAGTTCCGGAAATAATTCGAGCTGGAGTTTTCTGGGGCCGAAGCAAACTTTCTGGTTGAATTCGTCTGGGTCGGAGCAGGCACCTTCCTCTTGTCCCTGGCAGGTAAACGTGTATTCAATCGATATTTCTGCTTCAAACAATAACATTATTTATGCTGGTACAGAAACCGGCTATGTCAATAAATCCGTGGATAACGGTCAGTCCTGGCAGCTTTCTGGTCAGGGATATCCTTTTGGGGGAGGGATTACGGCAGTAGCAATTCATCCGGAGAATCCGGAAATTGTGTATGTATCAGGCGGGAATCAGATTCATAAAACAATAGATGGAGGGCTAAACTGGACTCCCATGTTGGAAAGTTCAAGCTCATTTGGTGCCAGACGACTAATAATCGACTATACTCAACCTGATAAACTCATAGCTGCTACAGGTGATGGACTTTATATAAGTATTGATGGAGGAGTAAGCTGGGAAAAGAGATCTGGAAAAGCAACCTGGGATGTGGAGATCAAACCGGATAATAACAATATTATTTATGGGATATCTTCAGTAAAAGGAAGCGATTTTGTACTCATAATATCGAAAGATGGTGGAATTACCTTCGAGGTAGATGAAAACTTTCCATCCGGGCACACGAATCACAGCGGAGGGCTTATGGCTGTTACCCCGGCAAATCCAAATATCGTTTTTGTAACAATGTTGGTTGCTGAGGATGGCGATCAGTTTGCATACCTTTATAAAGGCACTTTCAATGCCGGCTCATGGGATTGGGAACTCACTCAAAAGGGTGAGCCCAGGTCGCAGGCAGGATTGGGAGGTTTCTCCACAGGGCAGGGATATTTTGATTATGTATTGGCAGTGTCTCCCAATGATGAAAATCTTGTCTTTTGGGGAACTTGTACCTTATTCAAATCCACAGATGGAGGTGTAAACTTTATTAAAGTAGGAGGATATGGAGGAGATTTTAGTGTCCATCCAGATATTCAGGATATTAAAATGCTGCCAAGTGGCAAAACATGGGTTGCCACTGATGGAGGGATGAATCTCACCACAGACAATTTTACTGCTGCATCCAACTATCATGTTCGCGTAAACAATCTGATTGGATCGGATTTTTGGGGCTTTGACCAGGGCTGGAATGAGGACCTTGTTGTTGGCGGCAGATATCATAATGGAAACACTGCTGTTGCTGATTTTTATAATGATAAAGCCCTGCGTATGGGTGGAGCTGAAGCTCCTACCGGCTGGGTGCTTCAGGGTCGCAGCAGGCATGTTGCATTTAGTGATTTAGGCAGCGGATGGATTCTGCCAAAAGAAGCTACCGGTCAGCCTGAGGGAAGATTCATTTTTAGTAAGCATCCGAACATGGATGAATACGGTGGACGAAGGAGCAATATAGTAGCTCATCCGAATTATTATGGAATTATGTACCTGGGAGATGGGAATAGCTTCTGGAGAAGTTCAGATATGGGCGTCAGCTATGAAATGGTCCATACATTTGGCGGCAAGGTGCGTTATCTTCAAATCAGTTATAGTGATCCGGATATTATTTATGTTGATGTAGTTAGCAGGGGATTGTATAAGAGTGAAGATGGAGGATATACCTGGAGTTTAAAGAATACACTAACCAGAAGTCCGTATGGAGCATCAAGCTGGAAAGGGAAACTCTTTTTCGCTATTTCTCCTTATGATGGCAATACTATCTATGCCTGTTTACAGAATGGGACCTGGTCGGCAGATATTGGGAAGATATTTAAATCAGAGGATGGCGGAGATACATGGACAAACTGGACCGGTTCAGTTTCGGAATACACAAAGAATCTGGTAGTTCAACCTACCCAATCGGGTGAAGATCTTATATATCTGATTACCAATTCAAAAAATGGCAAACCGGGAAAAGTTTATTTCAGGAAGGAAAGTGACGAAGACTGGACAGAATTTTCAAATCATTATCCTGCGGGCATGGATACTAACATTGCCATACCATTCTTCCGGGATAGTAAACTAAGAGTTGCCGGATCAGGTGGTGTTTGGGAATCTGCTTTGCAAGAGCCCGATTTCACACCAATTATTACACCATGGGTTGATAGAGCTAATTTCAATTGCATGTTGGATACGCTTCAATTTGATGATCACTCTATGCTTAATCATGAAGGGGCAAGTTGGGCATGGAGTATCAATCCGGAACCGGCCTTTATCAGCGATGCGGGTATCCGGAATCCGAAAGTTGTTTTAGGCACACCGGGATCATATAATGTAACATTAACTGTTACCAAAGACGGACAGGAATACATCAAAACCATTCCGGATATGGTAACAACTACTACCTGTCCTTCCGTCGGTGATTGTACAAATCCGGCTGAGTTACCTAAGGAAACCTGGCGATTCTTATATGTCGACAGCGAGGAGGTGAATTATCCGGGATTGGGAAGAATGGCTATTGATGGTGATCCCTCTACTATATGGCATACCAAATGGAGTACTGGGTCGGATCCGTATCCGCATGAGTTTCAGGTTGATATGGTTGAGCGCTTCAGTGTACATAAATTCATTTATCTCCCTCGCCAGAGTAGTTCTAATGGCCGTATAAAGGATTGGGAACTTTACGTGGGTGATGATTACATGAATTATGGAGAACCTGTAGCTACCGGCACCTGGGACAACAATGCAGCTCCCAAGACTGTTATATTGCCGAAAACAAGATCGGGTCAGTATTGGAAATTGCTTGCACTTTCAGAGGTTAATGGCAATGCCTGGGCATCCGCTGCAGAATTCTCTGTTGTCGGTTGTAACGGAAATACATCGGGTATTGAATTGCCTTCATTAGATGATAAAATAAGCGCCTATCCTATACCAACAGATGGATGGGTGAACCTGGATCTGCCTTCTGGGAAAGAATTCTCTTATCAGGTTTTATCAACTCAGGGAAGAATAATTGATCATGGTGAAATCATTAGGAATTCATCAGAAAAGGCTATTAACCTTAAAGATTACAGCCCGGGGATATACTTCGTTAAATTGATCGACAAGACCGGAGTTTCTTATTGGATTAAGGTGGTCAGAAATTAGTTGATAATTAGTATTTCTTCCTTCTTATAACGGTTTTGTTCCATTGCGATAATGGTTCCTGTTTTGTTGTAAAAAACCTGATGCTTTTATTAACGCAACATCGGTTTTCTCCTTATATCTATCTTATTACAACTAATTTATGTAATATGTCGACTGTAGTTGGCAAAATAATACTATATTTGTCGAAGCAAGTCGACAGATTATGGATCCACTATTTGAGTTTCAAGAGAACCTGTTGAGGTTCGTGTCTAATGATTTCAGGCGATATCTTCACTCTCAGATATCATGGAATCAAAGAATGATCGGGATTAAAGGACCTCGAGGGGCTGGTAAAACAACTCTCATGCTCCAGCACCTGAAGTATGATCTGGAAAATAGAGATCAAGCCTTGTATGTTACAGCAGACCATACTTGGTTTTACGATCATACATTATTTGATACTGCCAATGATTGGTATAAAATGGGTGGCAAAATACTAATTATTGATGAGGTTCATAAATACCCAAAC
>JAUVKA010000097.1 GCA_030592205.1 Bacteroidota bacterium
ACAGTCTCCATACCTGGTGGATCAGAAGGTTCGCCAAATGGTATTTTTATCCCACGCGATTCCAGAAATGATGCCACTCCCTTATATCTGGGTTTACCATCAACATAGGGAAGATAATCACCAGCATGAGTAAACTCCCTGAAAGCTTCTCCATGTTCAGCCTCTCTCTTACGGAGATACTCATCAAACATTTCTTTCCATGCAGAAGCATGTGTCAGAGCGGTTTGGGTAATCACCCCGTCCATATCAAAAATCACAGCATCAAAACTTAGTTCCTTCATCCGAATTAGTTGTTTTAGGTTAATTAACGTATCCCTGACAAGTAAGCGAGAAAGATAGAGAAAAGATTTGAGAACGTTAGAATATATGCTAACTTGACCGAACCGAGTAACCGATATCTATGCGCCGACTTTTCATGATAGCAAACAGATTACCTCTTCAGGCTAATATTGGAAGTGGTAATATAGAAGCAGTCCCCCATTCTGATGGGTATTCCTCTGGTTTACAAAGGTTCTACTCTTCCTACGACATAAAATGGATAGGCCGTACAGGGCTCAATATTGATGAGCTTAGTGAGACCGACAGGATAGATATTGATAATAAATTCCGCCAAAAAGATTGTATCCCCATATACCTTGATGCAGAGCTCAAATGGAAATACCTCGAAGGATTTTGCGAAAATACACTCTGGCCTGTATTTAACTATTTCACTGAAAAAGCCCGATATGAAGATGAAAACTGGGAGGCTTATGTAGAAGTCAATCAACGTTATGCAGACCTTATATCCCGCTATATTAAAGAAGATGATATTGTTTGGGTTCATGATTATCACCTTCTGTTATTACCACGGATGATACGTGAAAAATTTCCCTATGTTTCGATTGGGTTTTTTCAGCACATACCTTTTCCATCCTTTGAAGTATTTCGTTTACTTCCCTGGAGGGATCAGCTCCTGGAGGGGATACTGGGAGCCGATTTGATCGGATATCACATATATGATTACCAGCGTCACTTCTTGAGTTGTGTCAGAAGACTACTGGGCTACGAAACTTATTTCAACCGCATCAAGTTGGATGATCGCATTCTGAAGGTAGATGCCTTTCCAATGGGTATTGATTTTGATTCTTTTCATCGGAGAGCAAGTGAACTGCTCACACAAGGAGGAGAAGAGGTAACACCAGTGCAAGAAGAAATCCAGGCTTTTCATAGTCGTGGCAAAGGTAGAAAGTTGATTCTTTCAGTCGATCGCCTGGACTATACTAAAGGAATACCTGATCGGATCAGAGCCTATGAATCATTTTTAAACAGCTACCCTGAATATCGTGAAAAGATCAGCCTGTTTATATTCGTTATTCCTTCCCGGGAAGATGTTACCGACTACCAGGAGCTAAAAAAAGAACTGGATGAACTAGTGGGCAGGATAAACGGCCAATACGGAGTGATTAACTGGCAGCCTATCTGGTATTTTTATCGCACAACCAGCCGGGATGAAGCAATTGCCATGTATAGTGGTGCTGACATTGCTTTAATCACTCCTATTAGGGATGGGATGAACCTTAATGCCAAAGAGTATATAGCTTGCCGAACAGATCAATCAGGAGTATTGATCCTTAGTGAAATGGCAGGGGCAGCAAAGGAAATGGGCGAATCAATTATCGTCAATCCCAACAACCAAACAGAACTTGCCGAAGCCTTATTTCAGGCCATAAACATGCCATTGGAAGAGCAGGTTGAACGGAATACGGTACTTCAGAAACGACTTAAAAAATATAACGAAGAGCGTTGGGCCAAGGATTTTATAAATGGACTGGAAGGAATTAAAAAACTTCAGGAAACTAATTACACCCATAAGGTCAGCATTAAGGTTACTAATGAACTAATCGAGGCATACCAAAAGGCCAGTCGACGCATGATATTTCTCGATTACGACGGAACATTAACCGGATTTCATAAAGACCCTCAAAAAGCGGTCCCCAACGAGGAGCTTTACTTAATACTGAATGACCTTCTTGAAGATGAAAAGAATACAATGGTCATCATAAGCGGCCGAGACAAAGAAACTCTAAGCAAATGGTTCAAAAACCAAGGCAAGCTTTCCTTTATCGCTGAACATGGAGTTTGGAATAAGGATCCTGGAGAAGAATGGAAGATGACCGAAAAGATCGACCAGGAATGGATGGAAATTATCCTTCCACTATTGGAATATTTTGTTGACCGGACACCAAGATCTTTTGTAGAAAAGAAAAACTATTCCCTGGTTTGGCATTATCGAAGTGCAGATCCTGATATGGGACCGCAAAGATCCTGGGAATTAAAAGAAGATCTGAAGATCTATGTGGCAAACCTGAACCTGGAAATCATGGATGGTGATAAGGTGATTGAAATAAAAAATGCAGGAATCAATAAAGGCCGGGCCGCTCTTAACAAGATTGGCGATAAACCTGCTGATTTCATGCTGGCACTTGGTGATGACTGGACTGACGAGTTCACATTTGGTGCACTGCCGGAAACAGCCTATACAATCAAGGTAGGAACTAAATCAACCCAGGCCAGGTATTATATTGATGATGTTTCTGCTGTCAGATCATTATTAACACAACTATGCAGTAGAGACAGATCGTGATCTGTCTCTACAATCGAAATCGCATGAACCATCGTGGAGACAGATCGTGATCTGTCTCTACTCGCAAACCCAATCAATAGCCTGCCTCAACAACTTCCTGAAATTTGGATTGCTGTAGGCATTATTATCATGGCCAAATTGAATATATACGATTCTGGATTTGCCATAAGTATTTGTCCATACCAGCATCTCACCACTTTCCGGATGCTCTGTACGCATCAAGGGATGAACGTTGGGTATAACCTCAACATAGTTGTAAACCTCTTCGTGAATTATGAATTCTTCCAGGCCTTTTGTAACTGGATGATCACGATCAACAATTTCGACCATCACATCCTGACCATCCAAATATGTTGAAGCTGGAACTGAATCATTGTTAACAACCTTAGACTCAAGATGATACCGACCTCCCAGGACTTGAAGAAACTCATCCCAATCCTGATAGGATGCTATTGAATGATGAAGAAACACAATTCCTTTTCCTTCATTCAGCATATCAATAAAAGCAGCCTTTTGCTCCTCTTCAATCTCCTGTACCAAATCATAAAAAACCAGAGCATCATATTTCCCAATAGAATCTGAAGAGTAAACTTGATTGGCTTCCGGTTGAACCATATGATCATATTGCAAATCATCAAAGCTTTTAAATGCCCTAATAAAATTCACACTATCATATTCATGCCCCCCGGTAATAACTAAGATTGTTTCAGCCGTATTAAATGAGCATGTTGTAAATAAAAATATCGATAATCCGGTGAGTAGTATTTTCATCATTATCAAATAGTAATTTCATGCATAGCTTTCACTTATATTTCCATTCCTTAACACTTATACTTTTACATAAGCCTTAAGCCGCAAACCTCAAGCCTTTCTCAAGAATTTTCCCTAAATTTAATGAATAAACAAAAAATAATACCATGAAAGTATTAAAGATTATCTTGATTTCGCTTACCCTTGGTATCATTTCCTCCGGATGTGTTAAAGAACAGCCCGTACCTGATCTTCCTCCCTCTCAATCATTTGTTTTAGAAATTGATAATATCTGGAAAACTTCCCCGGCGCCAATTGAAAATTCGGGAATTCTCTCCAAATCCAACTTTGTTTTTGCAGCAGCAACAATTTACTGGTGGAATACTGTCCTGACAGTTCAAATGGTAGTACCCTTTGCCGCCTTCGTGGAATCTTTTAATCATGAACCAATCTGGGACAAAACTGCACAATCCTGGGTTTGGTCGTACTCGATTGATATTCACAATACCACCTATACGGCTGAATTGTTCGCTGAAACAGTCACCGACAAAGTAAACTGGACGATGTATGTATCTAAGACTGACGGATATACCGATTTTCTCTGGTTCACTGGGACGTCTCAAACTGACAACTCATCAGGTTCGTGGACCATTAATAACGACCCGGACAGCAGTAACAAAGATGATGGTAGCATCATACCGTTTTTATATATTCAATGGAATATAAATGACGATGGTACATCCGAAATCACGTATACCATTATTGAGGAGGAATCTGCAGACAATGGGAATTATATTAAATATGGCATTATCGATGACCCTGACTTGAATGCCTTCTATGATATTTTCAGAATATGGGAAGATAATGTTGTAAGTATTAAATGGAACACAACATTGCACTATGGAAGGATTTTAAGCATGTTGCATTTCCAGGATCCCTACTGGCACTGTTGGAACGAATCACAGGAAAATATAGCCTGCGAATAATCAAACCCCAACCGTACAAAAACCGTAAAACACCGTAAAAACACCCGTAGAGACAGATCACGATCTGTCTCTACAAATCTATTACCTGTGTTACAAGAAAAAGGTTAAAAAATCTTAATTTTTCAGGTCGAAACTATTGTATATCATACATGTGAATTAATTTAGGCATGTATTGAATACTATTTCAAACCTAAACATACGAAGATGCCTGAAATCCTGGTTGGAATGGTGATCATGATAGCCTTGGGCTGGATCATCATTCGTGTACGCAATAAAAAACTCATGATCCAGACAGGTGGTTGGATTCTGATTTCCCTGGCGCTTCTTTACACCTTATTTGTTCTGGAATTTGTTCTGGCCTTCCTCAAGGAAGGAGCCATGCAGGCCGCCCTGGTAATGGGTGGTATCTTTGGCTTCCTGGCCATTCTTGTCTGGGTGCTTATTTACCGCTTTGTACTAACCGGAAAATCAAAACATCATGACTAATTATAGTACTGACCGACGCAAGTTTCTGAAACAATTCGGGATGGGTTCTGTCCTTTTAGGTTCTGGACTAGCAATCCCTGAAATTATTGGGAAAACATCAGCAGGCCCCCTGGTCAGGTCGGAAGAAGAGTATGGAAAATTTCCGGTAATCAAGATGGCTAATGGTAAGCTTCCTTATGAAATAGATCCAAAAGTTTTCAAAAGGATGAATGAGAGGTTCACTGTTTTCAGTCGGAATGGATGGGATCAGGTACGAAAAGAAAGACCGGGAGCAAAAGAGAATATAACAAACAGGAATCTCGTGGAAGGAAAGGGAGTTGTCCCAAATCAATCACGACTGGATTATGCACTGATGTCTGCATCCTGGAGCATGGCCAGATTAAGTAATTCACCTTGTTATAAGTGGGAAACAAGCAGTTATGGAACCCGAAGGATGGGAGCCGATCGCTTGGGCAAATGGGATCCGGCTACCCTGGATATGGGCCCCGAAGAAACGTCTCTGGCCGTGAAACATGCATCTCTCTTCTATGGTGCTTCACTGGCTGGTATAGCTGAACTCAATCCTGCATGGCTATATAGTCATATTCATTCCCCAACCAGAGAGGATCGACTGAGGGAGATTCCATTTCACTATGGTGGAGATCGATATGAAAAAACCAAAGATGCCTGGTATGTACCATCATCAATGAATAAAGTGATTGCCCTTGCCTTTGAAGAGGATTACGAAGCTATAGCAAACTCCCCGGGCCGACTGGCATCTGCTGCAACCGGTGACGGTTATTCCCGTATGGCTCAAACAGCATATAAGGTGGCTGAATTTATCCGCTGTCTGGGTTATAATGCCCTACCGGCAGGTAATGGAACTGCCCTGAGTATTCCAATAGCAATTGATGCCGGATTGGGTGAATTGGGCAGGAACGGACTGCTGATCACTCCAAAGTTTGGCCCCAGAGTTCGTCTTGCTAAGGTAATAACAGATATGCCCCTGGTAGCCGATCATCCAATAAAATTTGGAGTTACTGAGTTTTGCGAAACCTGTATGCTCTGTGCTGAGGATTGTCCAAGTGAATCGATCTCCAAAGGATCACAAACCTGGAAAGGACTGACAGCTTCCAATAATCCCGGGATACATAAATGGTATATCCACCCTGAAACTTGCTTTGATTACAATGGATTCAGCTGCTCAAATTGCAAATTGAATTGCCCCTTCAACAAGCCAAATAATGAGTGGACACACAAACTTATACGAGGAGCTATCAAACTCAAAGTTAATCCTTTGAATAGCATTATGACAGAGTTCGACCAGGCCAGCGGATATGGAAAGCAAGTTGACAGTAGAGAGTTCTGGAAAAGAGACGGTTCAAAAAAAATCACATCAAGAGAAAAAATGTAAATTCACCTCTTCAAAATCTCTAAGGATTGGCAAAGGCGAGCACCAAACGTGAAAAGATAGACAGGATAGCGGGAATAGCTGCCTTAATTATCTTAACCTTATCTGCAATTATTGGTTTCCAGCGTAAAATGGATAGCCGGGAAATGCTTATTCAGGAATCTGTTCAGGGGATCCAGAATATTGAAAGGATATCCAACGACATATTTACCTTTTCTACAGACGATCCCGCCGTTCAGAAATATCTTGTCATTGGAACGGGTAAAGGTTATGGCGGTGAACTCACTATGGCAGTTACCCTGGGGAAAGACTTTACAATTGAGAATGTTTATTGCATCGATCATAGAGAGACTCCCTCTTTCATGGATCGCATTAACAGAAAGAATTTCACAGCTGGATTTAAAAGAATATTTCTCACTAATCAGGGTGATCCTGTCGATTGGCCGGATGCACTAACCGGAGCCACTTTCACCACTGAAGCAATAAACCTGGCTGTCCAAACAGCTACAGGAAATCTAAGAGAGACTGAGCTTGGACTCCCAAACTGGACTCCTGAAAAAGAAAAAATTTCCTGGACAATCCGCTATACAATTCTGGTTATAGTTTTCATCCTTGCCTGGCTAATGCTTTATCAATGGTTTCCGCTTAGGAAACAACTTAGATGGGTTTTATTACTCTTTAACCTGATCTTTTTGGGGTTTTGGCTTGGCAACCAATTGTCTGTCAGCCAGATCTCCCGGCTACTGATGGGTGATTTCCCATCGCTTTACACTCACCTTTTCTTCTATCTTCTACTGGGAGGGACTCTGCTAATGATCATACTGCTAAATAAAAATATCTACTGCGACAGGATTTGTCCTTTTGGTGCAGCCCAACAATGTGTCAATGCCATCAGCGGAACAAAAAGGCACCCCATCAATAAGCAACGATTTCTTGTCTGGATACACCGCATATTGGTATTGTCGGTAATAACTGCAAGCTTACTCCTCCAGAACCCTACCCGCTTTAATTACGAGGTCTTTTCGGCCTTCTTCAAACTTTTTGGAACGATCTTTCAGTTTTCCCTCCTCATCTTGGTTCTACTCAGCTCTCTATTCCTGATTCGCCCCTGGTGCAACTTGCTGTGCCCCATCCAAGCTGTTACGGATTTTGTGAAGATGGTGCGGAATTGGGTGGTGCCGGCAAATGACAAATGAAGAATTGAAAGTTGCAGGTTGCAGGTTGCAGGTTTAACTTGAGGTTCCTGAGCTTGTCGAAGGGCCTAAGACAAATGACAAATTCTGAAGCGCAACGACAGTCCCGACTTGCCGGGAACAAATTACGATTTGCATTTTACCGCGTAGCGGTTCAATAATTGTAGAAAGCAAATGCACATCCAGGAATTATTTCCCCGTAGGGGATCAACAACACACAACCACCATAATAACCAACCGTACAGACAGATCAAACCACCAACCCAACAACAATATTTTTCCACCAATGCAATAAACCATTCCAACCATGTAACATTCACCCGAACACCAACGTCTAATAACAAAACGTTTTTTATGAAACCCCTTCTGCCCTTTCTCATTGGATGTTTATGTATCCCCTTTCTATCATTTTCACAACAAAAATATGATCATCTAATATTCCCTATTCCTGAAAAGCCTGTTGAGATTGTCCTGGCTGAACAATCCACGGATGATATGATAACAGGCAGGATTGCTCAAGCGTATACTGGTCTGTTGACATATGTATTAGATGAATTAACTGATCCCTTTCACCTTCAGATGATACGGGTAAGTCAGTGCGCACGCTATCTGTCAGGAAATACAGAAGGGCCAAACCTCTTGCTCCTGTCAAAAAACGAAGGAGGATTTCCCAGACAAGGAATCAAAATAGTTTCAGATGATTCCGAAACCACTTATCCCGACCTGCATTTTGTGGATCTGGTGATTGATGAAAAACGCCTGGAAAACGGAGCACTTTCAATTTATTCGCACGAGCTTGGACATGTAATGATGAACCTGATCCTGAATACTTATTGGGATCGATTCCCCTCGCCCACCTCACCAAAGCAGCATGTCAGCATGGGGGTAACAGATTACCTAACTGCTTTCTATGAAGGATGGGGAGTTAGCTTTCAGAGACTGGCTTACGACGCCGTTGAAAAATATCGAAGCTCATTCCATGCAAAGATGAGTCCTAAAAGAGGGCTAACCATGGCCTGGCATTCTAATCTTGATAAGTATCTGAGGTTATTCAAGGTTGAAGACAATGGATATTTATACCAGAAATCACCAATAAGAGCCTCTATATGGGATACGCTGTCGCCGGAACAAAAAATTCTTTACGAACACACCTCCACGCAGTTTGATATAAGCAGAATAAGAAATGCACAGCAATTACTTTCCAGCGAAGGATTTCTAGCTACTCTATTCTACCAGATAAATTCGAATCCCGAACTTCAGAATAAATATGCTGATGACCAATTCTATTCAGGTTTTCTTCTGAAACCAATACCGGATGGTGTAAAACCTCAAGACATTTTCACACCACTGGAAAACGTCCTCTTGAAGAATCTGGCTGTATGGCATAAGATGAACCAATCAGAAGGGATGGTTCCAGTTAGCATTTCCTATATCAAAACCTGGATGGAATTATTCCCGGATAATGCTAATGAGGTGATATCCACCTTCATTCTGCTTTCTCGCGGAGCCACAGTCAATATTGAACTTCCACGATTGGTTGAAAAAGTAAATCTTAATGGACAAATGGGAGACATCGGCCTGTTCCGGGAATATTCCGGATTATATTTTAGTGAGATACAAAAAATAATAAAACAGGTTGCAGAAGATCCAAACCTTTTAACTGCTGCTATTGGTCCGGAACTATGGGTAAGCCATCCAACTATGGAAATTCGCAGGGCACTCTGGATGCCGGAACCCAAGGCTCCATTACAAATAAACCTGAATAGTGCCGGTTTTGCTGATGTCGCCGCTTTTATCGGAGAAGAAGAGGCAATGGAATTTATAGCCCATCGCAGATTCAAAGGGTTTTTCGAATCAATGGATGAGATAAAGAGTATGGGCTTTAAGTTTGAATAGTCATATCTTTAAACCCTATATTTATGGTATGACTCGTAAAATTTTACTTTCATTTGTAGCCATAGTTGCTTCACTTGGCTTATTCGGACAATCCACTGCTCTTATATCCCAGACGCGAGAACTATTCTTCTCGAAACTTACCAAAGCTGCCATTGAGCTTACCTTAGATGATGTTACTTATGACCCCAAATATTATACCCTGGACTATCCTGGAGGTGATCTGCCTGCTGATCGGGGAGTTTGTACAGATGTTATAATACGTGCCTATCGCAAGGTAGATATCGATCTGCAGAAAGAAGTGCATGAGGATATGAAGAATAATTTCAGCAAATATCCAAAGAACTGGGGCCTTAGCCATCCGGATAAAAATATTGATCATAGAAGAGTACCTAATCTGATGATTTATTTTTCAAGATTCGGCGATGAAAAACCTATAAGCGAAAATGCGTCGGACTATATAACAGGTGATATTGTCTGCTGGAATTTATCAGGTGGGATTACCCATATTGGGATAGTAGTCAACAAAAAATCCGAAGATGGCCTTAGACCAATAATAGCCCATAATATTGGTAATGGCCAGGAGCTTGCAGATTGCCTGTTTGAGTTTAAGATAATAGGACATTACTCGTATCAGAAACACTGACCAAAATAACAACAAAATTGAGCCCAGACATTAAAACTAATCTTTACTTTATTGCTCTCATACCTCATGAGGAGATACGGATTTTGGTCAAGTCTCTCAAAGAGGAGATACGTGAAAGATTCGATGCCAAACATGCATTGAAGTCACCGGCCCATATAACCCTGCAGATGCCATTCAAAAGAACCATTGTGGAGGAAGGCGAAATCATCCGGCAGTTAAAACATTTTGTATCCAATCAGCAGCCATTTTTTGTTGAACTCACAGGTTTCAAGAGTTTCCCTCCCAGGGTAATTTATATCGATGTTGTCGATCCTGAACCTATCATCAATTTGCATGCTGATCTAAGGAAAGCTTTGTTGGATCATATGGATTTTGACCCCAATGAAGTGCAAAAAAACCTACATCCACATATGACCATAGCTACCCGCGATCTGACTAAAGCATCCTATTCAAGAGCATGGCCGGAGTATGAAAAAAGAACATTCCATGCTCACTGGGAGGTAAAGAGTCTGTTTTTACT
The DNA here is from genome assembly GCA_030592205.1 of Bacteroidota bacterium. Taxonomy (GTDB): domain Bacteria; phylum Bacteroidota; class Bacteroidia; order Bacteroidales; family UBA12481; genus JAUVKA01. Next base: position 10,488 of record JAUVKA010000097.1, read on the forward strand.
CAAACATAATGGAAAAAACTGGGATATTTATCAGGAGT
>JAUVKA010000070.1 GCA_030592205.1 Bacteroidota bacterium
ATTTTCAGCTTTCTGAAAGGAAAAAGTCCGAAAAACCCTTGTCCTTTTACTTTTCCCCTTCCTTTTCCCATAGTGAACGCTCTTCTTTTTCACTTAACACTTTTTACTTAACACTTACTTGTGCCTTCTGCCTTCTTGCCCTTTGCCTTACAACCGGTTTTGCCCAAAAACCGGTTGACCTCGTTTATCCCCAGCTGGATGCAGCCAATTCCCGGTGGCTGTATTTCAGTTCAGCCAGCCGTCCTTTTGGAATGGTTAACCTATCGCCCGACACGGAACTGGAAGGAGCATGGGGTAGCGGATATGTTTATGATACAGAGGAGATTAAGGGATTTAGCCATATTCATGCCTGGCAACTGGCCGGTTTATCTGTTATGCCTGTCGTAACCGACATGAGGGTGAATGCTTTGAAGAGGGATTATTATTCGGCTTTTTCACACGATGAGGAGGAAATTAGTCCGGGATATCATTCTGTAAACCTACTTCGCTATGGTATTAAAGCTGAACTAACTTCTACTACCAGAGCTGGGTTTCATCGATATTCTTATTCAACAGGAGGACTGCCTAAAGTATTGATAAATTTGGGAGCCCGTCTTGGCCCCTCTCCTATGATCGATGGTAAGATTGTTCAGGAAGATCTCTATTCTCTTAAAGGACACGTTGTAAATGCCGGTACTCTGAGAAGGCCTAAGAATGTTAAGCTCTATTTTTATATACGATTTGATACACCGATTGAACAAATGGACGTATGGGCGGGCCTACGCTCAAAAAAGGAAACCAGGCGTACTAAAGGCGATAATGCAGGGGCTCTGATCAGCTTTCCGGAAGATAGCGGTCAACCATTACTCATGAAGGTTGGGATCTCCTATGTGAGTGTCAAACAGGCCAAGCTTAACCTCTTAACGGAGATTCCAGATTGGGAATTCGATGCTGTAGTTGTGGAATCGAGAATGGAATGGAACGACTGGCTCAGTCGGATTAAAGTTAGCGGGGGAAGTGAAGAAGATCAGATTCGTTTTTATACAGATCTCTGGCATTCTCTTCAGGGCAGACGAATCATCAGTGATGTGAACGGTAAGTATGCCGATTATACAGGCAGATGGAAGCGTAAAAGGAAAATACCTCGTGATAAAATGGGGGTGCCCCTTTTTAATCAGCATAATTCTGATTCTTTCTGGGGTGCACAATGGACGCTCAACACCCTTTGGCATCTGGTTTATCCTGATGTGAGTTCCGACTTCTGTTCTTCGCTGCTCCAATATTACAAGAATGGTGGGCTGATTCCCAGGGGGCCTTCCGGTGGGAATTATACTTATGTTATGACCGGAGCATCTTCTACACCCTTCATTGTAAGTGCTTATATGAAGGGGATTAGGGATTTCGATATTGACCTTGCCTATGAAGGATTAAAAAAGAACCATATGCCTGGTGGTATTATGTCGAAGGCTGGATATGAGCATGGTACGCAAATTGGAGGTGGCCTTGAAAATTACATCAAACTTGGGTATGCTCCATATCCCTTTGGAAGGAAAATCAGAGCCTATCATCTTGATGGCGCCGGGCAAACCCTGGAATATGCATATCAGGATTGGACCCTGGCTCAGTTGGCGCAAGAGTTGGGCAAGAGTGATGATTATGAGTATTTTCTCGAACGATCACTCAATTATCAGAATCTATATGACAAAGAATCGGGATTTATGCGACCCCGCGACCGCCGTGGCGACTGGAAAAGGAGTTTTGATCCCTATGAATATGCCAATGGCTTTGTAGAATCAAATGCGGCCCAGGCAACTTGGTTTGTTCCACATGATTATGATGGCCTGGCCAAATTGATGGGCGGAAAGGACAGTCTTGTAAACCGCTTGAATACTGCCTTCGAGAAAGCATCCCTTTTAGGATTTACCTCTGGAAAATCGCATGATAAGGAAACCCAGAAAGAATTGAGCAGGATACCTATTAATTATGGGAATCAGGTTAGCATGCAAACTGCTTTTATTTTTAATGCTGTTGGTGCGCCTCATCTGACACAGAAATGGTCGCGCGCAGTAGTTGATTCAGTTTATTCCAGGGTATCTCCATATGATGGATATAATGGAGATGAAGACCAGGGATTTATGGGTTCACTGGCCGTTTTGATGAAAATCGGTCTATTCCAATTGGATGGAGGGACTACTTCTGATCCGATTTATCAAATTGGAAGTCCCATTTTCGACCGTATTGAAATCGATCTGAACTCTGATTATTACGAAGGAGGAAAATTCGTTATCGAAACAATAAATAACTCGAAGGAAAATATTTATATCAAATCAATCGAATTAAATGGCCAAGCGCTCAATCGATTTTATTTAAAGCATAGCGAGATTGTTAAGGGTGGGCGCTTGATATTAGAGATGACTTCAAAATCAGAATAAAACGAAAACTTCTTATATACCAATCCACTAATATTATCACAATAAAATATTTTCAAAATGAATAATAAATATAGATTTAGTCTTCTGCTGGCATTTCTGCCAATTCTCACTCTTTTCGCTCAAGAGAAAAGCAACGAACTAATAAAAGCTTTGGAGCAAATTGAAGGTATTGAGATAGCAGTTCTGGAAAAACATCACTCACAATTTTCTGAAGCATACCAGATTATGTTTACTCAGCCGGTGGATCATAAGAATCCTAATGGAGCTATCTTCACTCAGAAGATGTTTATTGGCCATGTGGGTTTCGATCGTCCCATGGTGATGTCGACAGCCGGATATTCTGCCGGTCGATTGGGTCTTGCTGAACCGGCAGATCTGCTTAAAGCCAATTTGATTCGCGTGGAGCATCGGTATTTTGGGGAGTCAGTTCCGGAGCCTCTGGTTTGGGAACACTTAACAGTATGGCAGGCAGCAAGTGATCACCACAGGATTTTTGAGGCGCTAAAAAAATTCTATAAAGAAAAATGGATAAGTACCGGTCATAGTAAAGACGGCCAGACCTCCATCATGTATAAGGCCTTTTATCCTGATGATATTGATGTGGTTATCCCTTATGTTGCGCCTTTAAATTTGAGCAAAGTTGATCCCAGGATTTTTGAATTTCTCGATAATGTTGGCACAAAACAGGAAAGAAAAAAATTGTTTAAGTATCAGATTACTCTTTTTAAGAACAAGGAAAAGCTAATGCCTGAAATCCGAAAAATGGCAGATGAAAACAAATGGAATTTCACTATGGGTATTGATCGGGGATTTGATCTTGCAGTGCTGGAATTCCCCTTTGCCATGTGGCAATATGGTCAGATTAAACCCCTGGATCTACCCGGGAAGAAAGCCAGTATTGAAGAGCTGTTATTACCTTTTTATAAAGTAAATGCTTTGTTCTTTTTCAGCGAACCCGGCATAGTTGGTTTTCTTCCGCATTATTACCAGGCTATGAATGAAATGGGTTATTATGGTTATAAAGTGAAGCCGTATAAGAAATATATTCCCGATACAGAGCCTATTACCTGGGATTTTACTCTTACTCCCTATGGGATCGATACTACTTTTAATCCAAAGACCCTTCCATTTGTGCACGACTTTGTGCAAAACAAGGGGGATAAGATGCTGTATATCTATGGTGAACTGGACACATGGACAGCAACAGGTATTACAGAAATAAGCGGAACGGCCGATGCTTTGGTGATGATCCAACCGGGTGGCTATCATGGGGCCCGGATTGCCGCTTTCCCCGAAGACCAGCGGGAGAAGATCTACGAAACTTTAAGCAGATGGTTGGGCATGGAAGTTCCGGCGAAATAAGGCTCAGGGCACAGGGCTTGTCCCTGGCCTTTTCATTGCACAGGAATAATTCAGATTGGAGCTTTTTCAAAGTTTTGTTTTACCTTTATGGATGATTGTTCCCCACAATTATTATCAAACGAAAACCACAACATGAGAAATCTTCGTTTAGGGATTGTATTAGCAGTTGGCCTGACCATTCTTTTTTCTGCTTGTAATAAGGTGCCAGATGATCAAATTATTGTTGAGTATACAATTCACAATCCTTATTATAAAACAATAGATTTTTATACACAGACGGTAATTCATTTTGGCCATAAACAAGTGCCAACTCCTGGTGATACCGTAATTCTGGATACTATTCTTACGAGTAAACCCAGTTACTTTTCTTTTTCCACCAAGGAATCAGTGAGATTTTACGCCGAGCCTGGGTCATACATCAAGTTTGAGCTTGATACCGGAGCCATTTTGACTGATCGTGTAAAAGTATCAGGCGACTTTGCAGACATGAATTCATTCCTGATGCAATTAACCGATTTTAACGCTAAAATAAATTGGATGGGTGGATTTGGCATGAATAAGAAACCTGAAGAGTTCGTTAAACTTGTTGATTCTGTAGCTGAAGTAAAAGAGGGCCTGCTTGAGTCGGCTGAAAAAAATGACCCTGAGCATCTTTTCTGGACGCAGCAAAAGGAAGATATTCATGTTGGAAGCATGTCTCGCTATAATAGTTATCCAAGGTATTACTATTCGAGTTTTAAAGAGTCATTATCTGCAGAATGGAGAGATAAAATCAAACCTGATTATGAGTATCTCCTTGATAAACCTGAATTACTTATTCTTCCCTTTGTACAATATAATCTGGATTCATACATTTTTCATAAATCATTGAGATTGTCAAATGTATGGTGGACAGAGCACAGAGAATCGATCAAGGACGGGAGCTTACAAAGAAGAAATGTTTATGAGTTTGGAACACAATTTGTCATAGATAGTATAGATAATGAAGAAATCAGGAATTTTTTATTAGTTGATTTAGCTAAACGAGGTTTCTACAAAGGAGAGTTGGAACCGATAAAAAGTCTTCTTAAGCTATTTTATGAGAATTGTACAGATTCGGTATACCTGGATTTTATCAGATCTGAAGAAGAGAGTTGGAGTAGGCTGCAACCCGGGGAACACGCTACCGAAATAATTTGGTTTACACCCGAAGGAGTTGAGCAAAAGATCTCAGACTTCAAAGGGAAGTTTGTATTTATTGACATATGGGCAACCACCTGCGGCCCCTGCATCGGCGAATTTCCTTCATTCATAAAACTGGTTGAAGCCTATAAGGATAAAAATATCACTTTCATCATGTACTCTGTAGATGACGACAAGGAAGCCTGGCTTGATTACCTGGAGAACAATGAAATGCCAGGTGTTCAGCTTATTAGTGAGAGTGGTTTTAGTTGTGGTCTCACTAAAGACTATAAGTTCAATGGCATTCCCCGTCATATGTTTTTTGATCCGGAAGGGAAAATCATAGGCACAGGAATAGAGAGACCATCATTTTTGCATTCAACAAAGTATTTGGACAAGTACCTGGAGGATCCACAATAATTCTGGTATGCAATGAGAAATAAGCAAATTGCATACTTAATCGCCGGGATTGTTCTGATAGCTGCATTTTTCGGCTGTACAACTGATGATAAATCCAAACAAAACGTCGAGGAACCCATTACCATCCAGGTTGAAGGGGCAAAATTCGATATTATAGAGTCAGAAAATCTGCTTACCAGCTCCGAATTTGTATTTCTTGAAAGCAAGGAAGAGAGCCACTTTAGTGAAATGTCATACTTCCTGCTTTCTACGGAGGAGTTTTATATTCTCGATCCACAAAAGAAGCATATGGTTTTCAGATTCAACTCGGAAGGTAAATTTCTAAATACAATTGGAAAAAAGGGAGGTGGACCGGGGGAGTATAATTCTGCAGTTGATGCTCTTGTGGATGGTGATAATATCGAAATTTTGAGTAATAATGTTTCGAGCGATGTATATAGATACTCAAAGGATGGTGATTTTATCGAAAAACAAATATATGAACCAAAATACCCGGTATCCTTTGTAAAAGTGCCTGAGACTACAGATTATCTTTTTTACTGTTCCTTCGGAGATTTCAAGGTTAGCAGAGTCAGTAAACAAGGTCAATTTATGGATTCCATCCTGTCTCAAAAACAAGAAGATCGAATTGGAATGACTTTAGATGTTCTTACTGCTTGTTCTGATGGATCTGTTCTTCTCAATGAAGCTCTTTATAATATTATTTGGAAGTGGAATGGGAGTGATTTTGTTGAATCCTATTTTCTTGATTTCGGAGACTATACATTTTTCCAGGGTGATAAAGATGAAGAAAGATACTTTCAGCAAGAGCAGGGGCAGGGAAGGTGGAGTATTCGTTGGTATCAAGAGAATGAACATTATTTATACATAACCTTATTATTTATTCCGCCAGATGTAGAGAGTGTTGAGGAGATTACAATTCTACATCTTCTTTATGATAAAGAGAATAAAAAAACCTACCAGCTTGGCAATGGTGATATTAAACTGAGATTACAGTGGCCATTTGTTATAACTAATGACAATAAACTGTACCTGAGCGGAGTTCCGGTTGAAATGGCAGAATGGGATCCCTGGATGAAAGTAGTCAAGGATCGCAATTTGCCATTTGATATCGAGGGGAATCCTATTGTTGTGATTGTTGATTTGGACAAATTGGTGAAAGATGACTTGAATTAATTATATCGATTTTCTGTACAAACTTCGAACTGTCTCTCCTAGTCGGGGCTGGTATAAAAACCAGATGACCCCGTCTCTTATTTTTACGTTTTCAATAAAGGGTAATGAGGGTGTTGCAAGTTGATTAACCATCCCTACATGATGTCCCCCCTGGTTTCAGGGGGATCAAGGGGGTAATGCCGGGGACGAGCCCTGAGCCTTCAAAACTCCAATATCTCCCCAATATCAGCAAGGATTTCTTCAAGCTGATAAAGGTGCATAATATTGATATCGCCCCGGATGTTAATCAGAGTATTACCTTTCAACAGAACAAATTCCCGATCATTGGTGGTCCATTCCTTCTTTAGAAAGATCATTTTTTCATCATCCTGATTGGTTTTCATTAATTGAGTGAAGGCACTAAGGTCAACTTCATCCATCGCCTTATCGTAAACGATGGATTTGCTATGGCTTATTTTAGATGCGGCTACACTGCTTTTCTCATCAGATGCTGAAGCTATTCCGGTTGATTTGTCTTTACTGGTATATGTAACTTTTTTCCCATCAACATAATAAGTGTGAACATATCTTCCGGATCCTGTTGATCTAACGGATACTCCAGTTACAACCCCTCCATAAATAACTCCAGCCTTTTTATAATCAAGGTATCTGACAAATTTTAAATTTGACAGAAAATCCACCATTTCCGGATCTGCATCTTCAATAGTTTCGAACATTTTAAACATTTCCTCTGTGACTTCAATTGATTCGTAGGATGGCAGTTCGCTGTACTCTCGGAAGAATTTCTCTATGGAATTTGATGTTTTCTGTGCCATGGCTACCATTGGTAACAATATCAGGCCTAATACTAGAAGTTTTTTCATGATTCTAATTATTTATTACGTTTCCTAATTTCTTAAGATTATCGAGTGATTCAGGTATTTGATTTAGATTTTGAAGTTTGTCCATCTCAACACTAAGAGAGTTAGCGCAAACAGCCAGTGCCCTGACAGCCTGGTCATAGGACAACGCGATTTGCTCCTCTGTATAATCGGGTGTAGATTTAAAGATTATATCTCGTTTTATCCACATTAAAGTTCCAATTGCCAAAACCAACACTGCAGCCGCCGCAACCCGAACTAAAAGGGACCTTTGAATAACCTTTTTTCTTAATCCTTTATCCTTCTGCCCTACTTGAGCCCTGTGCCCTGCGCCTTGTGTCCTGTGCCCTGAGCCTTGAGCCTTAAGTATTAAGTAAGCCTCATCGGCAATTTTCTTTTCAGCCTCAATCCAGTCTAAATATTCCTCCGGTAACTTCTCGCTATCCATAAATCTCCTCCTTTTTGAATTGTGTAACGATCTTTGCCCTAGCTCTCGACAGGTTCACACGAACAGCATTAACTTCCATATTGAGAATCTCAGCAATCTCAGCATGGGATAACTCCTGAAAATCATGGAGCTCGATAATGGCTTTCTGCTTGCCAGGAAGCTGGTCAACCACTTTTCGGACTCTGGATATTAGTTCCCTTTTTTCAAAATCAGCCTCCTGAATCACGCTACCCATTCCCTGCTTTTGTAAAGCCTGCCCCAGACTTGCCTGTCCCGGTGAAAATGGCAATCCGGAGGATGACAGCCTTTGCTTTTCTGCATATCTGATTTCGTCAATGCAAATGTTGTGCATAATTTGGAAGCAGTAGGCTGATATGTTTTTATTTGTCTTCAATTCTTTTCTTTTTTTCCAGAGTTTCAAATTCAATTCCTGCATCGCATCTTTCACCCTATCCTCATCGCGGAGCATCCGGAATGCAAAGCCGAAAAGTTTCGGCTGCAAAGGTTCGAGCATGGCCAGGAATTTTTTTTGATTCATTGTCTCTAGTAATACGGACAAGGTAGGAAATCATTACATGATTAGGGCAAAAGGCAAAGGGCAGAAGTAGGTGTCAAGTATTAAGTAAAAAGTTGGAAAGGAATACCGTAGGGACGGGTCTTGTGCCCGTCCGTTGTATGAAGATCCGATGGTATGCGATCAGGGAACCTTTACGAAGTTCAGGTGCTATGCCATCATCGGACGGGCACAAGGCCCTGTCCCTACAATTACTTCTTGCTCCAGGTATCCCTCAAACCCACCGTTCTGTTGAACACAAGCTTTACTTCGTTGCTGTCTTTATCGCAGTTGAAATAACCGAGTCGCTGGAATTGGAATTGATCGGGATAACGGGCGGATACAAGTGATGGTTCCACTTTGCAGTTTTTCAGAATGCTTAGACTGTCGGGGTTCAGAAACTCCATGAAGTCCTTGTCTTTGTGCCCATCAGGATCTGAATCCATAAAAAGGCGGTCATACAGGCGAACTTCTGCATCCAGGGCATGTCTGGAAGAAACCCAATGCAGGGTACCTTTTATTTTGCGGGTAATAGTACTTGAACCGCTTTTTGAATCAGGGTCGAATGTGCAATGGACTACAGTAATGTTTCCGTTTTCATCTTTTTCCACTGATTCAGCCTTAATAACATAGGCTGATTTCAAACGGACTTCCCTGCCGGGTGCAAGACGAAAGAATTTCTTTGGAGGATCTTCCATAAAATCATTCCGCTCAATGTAGACTTCCTTGCAGAATGGCATTTGGCGAGTGCCCATGGATTCATCTTCAGGATTATTGATGGTTTCCAGCTCTTCAACCTTCTCATCAGGATAGTTATCAATGATAAGCTTGATCGGATCCAGAACTGCCATAACACGCGGTGCTTTTTTATTCAGATCTTCCCGAACGGCGAATTCCAAAAGGGCAACATCAATAATATTATTTCTTTTAGCAATACCGACAGTATTAATAAAATTCCGAATAGAATCCGGGGTGTATCCTCTTCTTCTCAATCCGGAAAGGGTGGGCATCCGTGGATCGTCCCATCCATTAACATGACCTGCTTCAACCAGTTGCAAAAGCTTCCGTTTCGACATGATGGTATAGCTGAGATTCAGTCGGGCAAATTCAATTTGTCGGGATGGAAAGATTCCTAGTTCTGATATAAACCACTCATAAAGAGGGCGATGGACTTCAAATTCCAGAGTGCATAAGGAGTATGTGATCCCTTCAATGCTGTCGCTTTGTCCGTGTGCCCAGTCGTACATAGGATATATACACCAAACATTACCTGTGCGGTGAAGATGGGCAAGAAGAATCCGATAAAGGATAGGATCACGCATATGCATGTTTGGTGAAGTCATATCGATTTTTGCCCGGAGGGTACAAGTGTCGTCAGGAAGCTCACCCTTCTTCATTTGCTCAAACAGCTTAAGGTTCTCTTCTATACTTCGGTTTCTGTATGGGCTTGGTTTTCCGGGCTCAGTTGGGGTGCCCCTGCCCAGGCTAACGTCCTCTGCTGACAAATGGCAAACATAGGCTTTACTTTTCTTGATCAACATAGCAGCAAAATTATATAGTTCATCAAAATAATCAGAGGCATAATATTCCCTGTCTTCCCAGTCGAAACCCAACCATTGGATATCCTCCTTAATGGCATCCACATATTCTACATCTTCTTTTTCCGGGTTTGTATCATCAAAACGAAGGTTACATTTGCCTCCATATTTTTCAGCAAGTCCAAAATCCAGGCAGAAAGCCTTAGCATGTCCGATATGCAGATATCCGTTCGGTTCGGGTGGGAAACGGGTATGTACTCTGTCTTCATTCTTGCCTTCACGAATATCTTCTTCAATGAAGAGCTCAATAAAATTTAGGGATTTGCTTTCCTCTGCTTTTATACTATTGTCAGCCATCTTATGATGCATTTAAATTGGTGCAAATATAGTTAATAAAAATACCTGTGGAGTGTAACCCTTTGGTGTGTTACTGTATGGTTACATAAATTCCTGTGAAAGTTGTAAATTCGGGTCTCAAATTTCGAAGATATAACAAGATGGGCATTATCCGCATAGAACAGATGGAGTTTTACTCTTATCATGGTCATTATGAAGAAGAACGAGTAGTTGGAAACCGGTTTATTGTTGACCTGACTATGGAGACTGATTGCAGTACAGCAGCAATAAGTGATAAGCTGAAGGATGCCCTGGATTATCAGAAGGCTTATGAGGTGGTGAAGAAGGAGATGAAAGAAAAGAGTTATTTGCTTGAGCATATTGCCGGTCGTATTCTTGATGCTCTTTTTGCCCATTTTCCGGAGTTGGATAAGGCGGACATAAAAGTATCCAAAATGAATCCGCCTATGGGTGGCAAAATTAACGCCGTTTCCGTAACCTTATCAAAAAAAAGGTAGGGATCGGGCTTGTTCCTGGTCCCTACATGTGCTTTATTGATTTCTATTTTTTATTAGTCAAAATGAATTTGTACTTTTGCATCCCTGTATTACGGTCGGTTTGCCGAGTGGCTAGGCGCTGGTCTGCAAAACCAGTTACAGCGGTTCGAATCCGCTACCGACCTCAAGCAAATGGACCGTCGCATTTATGTGGCGGTTTTTATTTGCTTATCACCCTGCAAACTTGTTTGCAAGGGAGGTAGAGCAAATAAAAAATTCAAGGTGTGATCCATTTGGTATAATACTCCCCAATAATCAGACCACTGGTTAAGGTGATAAAATAATACCTTTAAGCCAGTGGTTATGAAAATAAAGCTAACAGTCGATAAAAATTTTACCCCATGTCCTGAATCGGACGGAGATGAATTCTATCCAAATGGTATATTCGTGTTCAATATCACTAAGATGACGGAGTATATAATAGATAATCCTGAAGTCTTTGTTCCTGAAGAAGTGGCTGTAAAAGGCCTTCACAAATTCCTTTCTTTAAATGAATCACATGTGGATTCCGTTGATATCTCCAAACCTGTTATATTAGCAGAAATTGCCCCCTCGCGGTTTAACCTGATTGATGGCCAGCACCGGGTTGAGAAAGCCCATGGGCTGGGAATTGAAACCATACAGGCTTATAAACTGAATGTTAATCAACACATCAGATTCCTTACCAGCATAAAAGCATATGAGATCTATATTGAATATTGGAACAGCAAAACAGGATAGCAGAAATGATTATTAGAGCAACAAAAAAGTTATTTAATACATCAAGGATAGAACCTATAAAGAATCTGAATGAATCAATAGTTCCATTCCCAGGGGAATGGTATGCAGGATTGGTTCCAACCGGAAGACAGGGGA
>JAUVKA010000232.1 GCA_030592205.1 Bacteroidota bacterium
ACAAGACCAATCTTGATGTTCGATACCAGGAGCTTACACGTTACCCTGCAGTCAGGAGAGACCTGGCTTTAATCATTGATCAGGATACTGAATTTGAATCCATCCGCCAATTGGCCTTCCATGTGGAGAGAAAACTTCTGAAAGAAGTCTCCTTATTTGATGTGTTTGAAAGTGACAAGCTAGGCAAGGACAAGAAATCTTATGCTGTAAGCTTTATTATTCAGGATGAGCTCAAAACTCTGACAGACAAGCGAGTTGACAAAGTAATGAAAAGTCTTATTTCGGCCTTTGAAGATAAACTTGGTGCAAAATTACGGCAATAGTATATCGAATATTCCCTCTTTCACCAGGAGATCCGAAAATCCACTATCATTGTTGGATCTCACATTAGGATAAAGAGTACGGAGTTCTTGAGGTGCGTTTTCAACCACATATGATTTTGCTGTAAAGGCCAATAAATCAAGATCGTTGAAGTCATTCCCAACTGCAATAGTTTCACTTTGCCGGATTCCTAGCATTTCACAGAGAAAACGAATTCCCTCAGCTTTGGAAACTTTCGGATGAAAAACTTCCATCCAAATGGAATGGTGGTCGATAGGTGAAGTAGCACGAACAACTTTAACTCCCAGGCAGAGCTCTTTTAATTCATTGAAATACGAGGGATTACCAGGTAGAATTATCAGAAACTGGGAAGCAGCAGCAAAATTGGGTGGATCGAAACAGATCTCCTCCTCGAATCCACGATAATATTCCATACGCTTAAGAAAATCAGGATGAGCCCTGCCGTTTTGATAATATACATAGTAGTGATTATCTGGTATCGGAGCCAAAACTTTAAAATCTACACTCTGGTCCCTAAAAATCTCAGCTAATTCTCTCACTTTTTCTTCTTCCAGGAAGTGAGAAACCAGGATTTTTTTGGTTTTCCAATCCATTACTCCAGCACCAGAGCTAAACACCAAATAATCAATAGGAAAATCATCAGAAATAACCCTGCTAAATGAATATGGTGATCGCCCGGTGGCAATTACCCGAATGAATCCTTTTTGGCCCAGCTTATGTAAATTAGATTTATCCTCCTCGCCTACCTTCTGATCATCCCGAAGCAAAGTTCCATCGAGGTCCGTGATTACCATTTTTAACATGCGCTAAAAATACAAATCCTGAGAGAAGTAAATTATTGTTATCTTCATTTTCTTTTTTTTATGCCGTTTTCTTCGCATTAAACAAGTGCTATTATTAATTGTTTAGGAATTTGATACTCTAGCTCATAATTAATACAGAAGTATAAAATCTACTGATGAAAAACTTAAACGGAATAAGTAAATACCTGAGTTTGGTAACTTTTTCACATACGATCTTTGCAATGCCTTTCGCCCTGATCGGATTTTTTCTGGCTGTTGGTTTTCACCACTACGATTTTACTCTAACAACTTTGCTTGTTGTTGTCCTTTGTATGGTTCTTGCGCGCAATGCAGCTATGGGTCTTAATCGGTATGCCGACAGAAAATTGGATGCCAAAAATCCCAGGACCTCTCAGCGGGAGATTCCTGCAGGAGTGATTAAGGCTCACTCAGCCCTGATATTCACACTAAGCAACTCTGCTTTGTTTATTGCAGCCACCTGGTTTCTTAATCCACTGTGTTTCTTCTTGTCACCAGTGGCTCTTTTAGTAGTATTGGGTTATAGCTATACAAAAAGATTTACATATTGGTGTCACTTGATTTTGGGGCTAGGGCTGGCTATAGCACCCATTGGAGCTTATCTTGCTGCGGCCGGAAAATTTCACTGGATACCCTTGATCATTTCTGTTCTCGTCCTAACTTGGGTTAGCGGTTTTGATATTATTTATGCACTCCAGGACGAGCAATTTGACAAAAAAGAAAAACTGTTTTCCATTCCGGTCAAAATGGGTCCCCGAAAAGCTCTTTGGATTTCAACTCTACTGCACCTTATTACAGCCGGGATGGTTATTCTGACAGGTGTATTGGGTGAATTTTCCTGGATTTACTGGATCGGAGCAATACTCTTTGTGATTTTATTGATTTACCAGCATCTGATAGTTAAACCTGATGATTTCAGTCGTATTAACAGGGCTTTTGGGACAACCAATGGGATAGCCTCTGTGATTTATGCGATCTTTTTCATAAGTGCTATTTACCTGATATAGGTTTTAGTAATAAATATGAAGCATTCATATTTCTACAAAGGAAATTTGAATGTGATACCAAATGTTTGCTGAACCTGCAGGAACTTCCCCTCTCCTACTTTTGTCCTTACACCATCTATATATTTATAGTCTGGCAGGATTGCATCATCATCATACATCAGGTTAATGTAAAATTTGGTGCTCAGGTATTTATTAACTCTTAAATCGAGAGTTGTTCTCCAATCTATATCTGGTACAGGATTGTCTACATAACTACGGAATAGCTTAAGGGAGGTATTCAGATTGATATTCTTCCATAACACTTTCTTGTACTTAATAAATATAGTTGTTCCAATCTCACTCTTTACACGTTTACCTTCAGGCACACCAATTTTCTTTTGGTCCATTATTAAAGTGTCCAGTACAAAGGTGAATTGACCTGAGAGTGGGTTTCCTGTAACTTCCAAACCCTTACCTGGTTTGTAAACCATACCTAATCCCACGGTATATGTAGCCTTGCTCATAAATTTTGATACAGGAATACTATCATTGGGTAATCTATACCCCGGGAATAGTTGGCTTCGGAAATCAGAGGTGATACTGTAATCATACTTTTTGTAAGCCTTATGATGAAAGGAGTTAATTACTATTAGCTGATCAATATTCTTATTAAATTTCACCCCTTGCAATTTTTCTACCCCATATCTATAGGAGTAACTATTATTCCATGACATTTTTCCTTTTTTGTAGTTGGCAAATCCTTTACTGGTAAATAGCAAGGAAATACGGTTCGTTCCTCCTCGCGCCTTCCAATGAGAAAAAGCCATTTGACTCAAGCTCACGTCAATATTCCCTCCTGTTTTCCAATATTTAGGAGGAGCTGCAGGGACTTTCCGTCGAGGCAATTTCATTCTAGCGATATTCTCCCACTCCTTTCGTAAAAGATCAGCGGAAGCCTTCTTTCTTAGCAATTGGGACAGTTTGAAATTATCATCTGCCCACATGAATAAATCAGACTTGCCTTCCCCCTTCAAAAAAACTTTAACCGAATCCTGCTTGGAATTAACTAAAAAAAGTGCAGTTGAGTCGGAATAGTTCTTCTTCAATACAAAGGGTACTGTGTCATTCTGACTATTAATAATGAAAAAATAAAGGGAATCATTTGCCAGGTGGTAGAAAAGCCGTGACATATTCTTCCGAAGCTTATCCGGTTCAGGAGATATGGCTTCATTATGAAACATTATTCCTAATAGCTTATCCAGGCTCCTTCTGACTGAATCTTCATCAATTTTATAAAGAGAATCCCTCAGCCCCCATCTCCAGTATCGGTTAAAATCCCTATTGATAGAATCGATAGCCCACTGTTGGACGCTATCGATTTTATCCTTTAATATCCTTGTCCTTATATCATGTTGAAGAGAATCGTTCTCTTTATCAAGAACAGCTAACAGGTTATTCAGAAAAAGAGAATCTAAACTGGCTTGAAACAGTAAGGAGTCTTTGATCCTAACTACATTGATAAGAGAATCCCTGACAATCCTGAGGGAATCCCGCTCTTGTTTTTGCTTCAGCTGAAAACCAGCGGCCGTATCGGGCAGAAGGAATAATACAAGGATTATCAGCAATAACTGTATAGGCAAATTCTTCATCGGTTCAGCTCAATCTTTTCAGAACAAAGATAACAAATGCAAATACCATGCAATTTATTAACGTCCAGTTTGATTCTTTATTCAATTTTTGCAAACTTTGTACATTATGCATACCGAAAAATTGAAAACCATTAAAGCCCTCCAACTGTTCCGCAATATCAAATCACGGGACGACTAGATATTGACAGGTGACATCCCGGGTAAACCCGGGATCGGCTTCGCCGAAGTGACGAGTTACTGGTGACGGGGAACAATTACCAATCCGAACTCACCACTCACACACAATTTCCTAATTCCAAATTCATAATTCATAATTTATAATTATCTCATGTCTACTCCGGAACCATATAAAATAAAAACCGTTGAATCCATTTATCAGAGCAGTATTTCTGAGCGACAAAAATGGATTAAAGATGCCTCTTATAATCTGTTCAATCTTAAAAGCCAGCAAGTATTCATTGACCTTCTAACAGACTCAGGTACAGGAGCCATGAGCGACAAGCAATGGTCCGCAATGATGTCTGCAGATGAGTCCTATGCAGGATCTCGCTCCCATACACTCTTAGGCAAAGCAGTGAAAGATCTTTTTGGTTTTCCATATTTTTTACCAACCCACCAGGGACGAGCAGCTGAAAATGTTCTTTTCTCCGCTCTGGTCAGCGAAGGGAATCTCGTGCCGGGAAATACACACTTCGATACTACAAAAGGGCATATAGAATTCCGTAAAGCCAAAGCTATTGATTGCACTATTGATGAGGCCTTTGACACACATCATCAGCATCCGTTTAAAGGCAACATCGACCTTAAAAAACTAGAAACGGTCCTGGCTTCTAATCCAAAGGGGGAAATTCCATTCATTATCGTAACAATCACCTGTAATTCGGCTGGTGGGCAGCCTGTTTCAATGGAAAACATGCGCTCAGTACGAAAGCTGGCTGATCAATATAATATTCCAATATTGATCGACTCGGCCAGGTTTGCCGAAAATGCATATTACATTAAAACCCGGGAAGATGGATATCGGGAAAAAGATATCAGGGAGATCATCGGAGAAATGTATGCCATGGCTGACATGATGACCCTATCGGCAAAAAAGGATGGTCTGGTTAATATCGGGGGATTAATTGCATGCAGAGATGAAACCGTTTATCGTTCTGCATCAACCTTTAACATCATGTTTGAGGGTTTTATCTCTTATGGCGGCCTGGCTGGCAGGGATATGTCTGCCCTTGCCCAGGGCTTATATGAAGTTACTGAATTCCCATATCTGGAATCACGCATCAAACAGGTGGCCTATTTGGGAGAGAATTTATTGAAATTGGGTATACCCATTCAGGAACCGGTTGGAGGACATGCCGTCTTCCTCAATGCACTCGAGTTTTTACCTAATGTTCCAAGAGAAGAGTTTCCGGCTCAAACCCTGGCCATAGAGCTATATATGGAATCTGGTATCCGTGGAGTTGAAATTGGCACCTTAATGGCCGACAGAGATCCTGTTAGCCGGGAGAATAGATATCCTGCGCTGGAAATGGTACGTCTGGCATTACCAAGAAGGACATATACCAATAACCATATGGATTTCGTAATTGAGGCGGTAAAACGAGTATGGACCCGTCGGGAAAATATTTCCAGGGGATACCGAATCACCAGGGAAGCACCAATACTCAGACATTTCACCATAGAATTGGAACCTGTCGAATAATTTTACTTAACTCTTATACGACCTCCTTTGGATCGAGCCATAAATTCGGGGGCATACTGCGACTGGATCTCAGCATATCCACCGCTAAAGCCTCCTGACTGTTCTGCATATAGGCCATATTCGAAAAAAGTAAATCCTTTGGGTAAGTGTGGAATGTAAAAGTCAGTGAACTGATCAGTATGGGTTTGGTACCAGGATACTCCATGTCCCCATCGGTAACCTGACAAGGACTTATCCGGTTCAAATGCAGCCGGACGATAATCCCTGAGCTGGACATAATCGACGGCCTGACTGGCATCTACCTCCAACCTGATTCTAATTCTTTGTCCGGCCATGATTTCCTTTTCATCGATAGGGGTCCATCGAAGCTGGCCATTAATGCTGGCCTCCACCATTAAAATTCTTCTAATAATCAGGTCTGATCCGGCAGCCTCTAATGTATCCAGATCCATTGTTTTGTTGATATATAGCGATCCCCAAACCGGAAGATCATCCGTTTTACTGATCTGCAAGTCCAAGCCCTTACCGGCCAAGTCTGATTCATCCCAGGTATACCGGTAATGACCACTAAGATCGGTTCCAAGGTCAATCCTCACCGGACTGAAGTACTCACTCTCCGACTGAATTCTTACGACAGGTTTTGAATCATACCAGTTTGAACCATATAAGATCAATGATTTAACAGCCATAGAGGTGCTAATCCTGTCGCCCCAATCCCGGCTACGCTTCTGCTGAATCAGCCAGGTTTTCATCGCATCCAGATATTCACCCCCCCCCGGCATTGAGTTAAAAAACTCTATAACACGACTTTGCTGCCAGATATCTCTTCCATACCACCCTCTGTATTGTGGCTCCATTTTCCAAAATATACCCCCGGCATCTGAATCCAACTTTCTATCTAACAGTGAATTCATTACCAGATTGGGTATGCCGTCTTCACCACTCCTATGATAAGTCATAGCAATAAATGTCTGCTGGGAAATCGACCATTTAAGCCAATCCTTACCTGCCTTTTCAAAGTAATAAGAATAGGCTTCAAGATGTTGATCAGAAATAATAATCTTCTGAAAAAAGCTTCGCACGTAGAGATAATAGATAATGTCCCCTGACAAACCAGGTTCTTGCTCAGGACGG
>JAUVKA010000202.1 GCA_030592205.1 Bacteroidota bacterium
CAAAGTGAGGAAGTATCTGACGACTTGTTTGTAGGATATGTGGATAACTTCAACCGGACTATCGGTTCTCCTCAAACAAATTCCTTTTCAGTCAAGATCACCTATTATGTAGATTATCAGCAGGTGATTCGCCCTCGCTTACCCTTCCCATAATTATTGCAGGCTCCTGATGCATAATTCGTGATGAAAAGAACTAATTTCAACCATTAATCATTGAATTATGATCAAGGCTGAAAAAATCACCAAGTCATTTGGACCTTTGCAGGTTTTGAAAGGGATAGATGTATCTTTCCAAAGCAAAGAGATTGTAACAATTGTAGGGCCGAGCGGAGCAGGAAAGACCACCTTGCTTCAAATCCTAGGAACTCTGAGCAAGCCGGATACAGGAACTGTGAGCATTAATGGGCAATTAACCACAGGTATGGATGAGGCTAGTCTGGCTTCCTTCCGGAATCAATCAATTGGATTTGTTTTTCAGTTCCACCATCTTTTACCCGAGTTTACTGCCCTGGAAAATGTTTGTATTCCTGCATATATTGCCAGAAAATCTAAGCGAGAGGCTTCAACCAGGGCAAAAGATTTATTGGATTTCCTTAATTTATCCGACAGGTTGAACCATAAACCTTCTGAATTGTCGGGTGGAGAAAAGCAAAGAGTGGCTGTAGCCCGGGCACTAATGAACAAACCCGATGTTATTTTGGCTGATGAACCTTCTGGAAATCTTGATTCAAAAAATCAGGAGGAATTACACCGTTTATTCTTTGATCTGAGGGATCAATTTGGACAAACATTTGTTATCGTAACACACGATTTGCACTTGGCAGGATTGAGCGACAGGGTTATTCAAATGAAGGACGGACTGATTCAATCCTGATGCAAAAGGAACTATTAATGATTCCAACTGATCAGCTAATTGAGATCGGGAAGCTGCTGGAAGCTAAATACCGGGTATATAACACCAGGGATTTTATTCTTACAGACCCTGTTCAGGTCCCTCACAGTTTTCAGATTAAAGAAGATATTGAAATAGCCTCTTTCCTGACATGTACTATTGCCTGGGGGCAGCGAAAAACCATTATTTCCAATGCCTTTCGCCTTATGGATCTGCTGGAAAACAGCCCACATGAATTTCTTATAAACAGTTCTGAGAAGGAATGGAGCCGGTTTGGTAAATTCGTGCATAGAACTTTTCAAGCAGGTGATTTATTGTATTTTCTGGATGCTTTAAAAAGAATATACCTGGATCATGGAGGACTGGAGCAGGTTTTCACAAAAGGATATAGCGATGGGGGGGTATATGAGTCCTTGATCTATTTCCGAAAAATATTCATGCAATGGAGCCCATTGAGAAGGGTGAATAAGCATGTGTCAGATCCGGAGAAAGGGTCTGCCTCAAAGCGTTTAAATCTTTTTCTGATGTGGATGGTCAGGAAAGATAGTGTTGGAGTGCATTTTGGATTATGGCCGAAAATATCTTCAAAAGACCTGATAATTCCTCTGGATGTTCATGTTGGTCGTGTGTCAAGAGATTTGGGCTTATTGAACCGCAAGGCCAATGATTGGAGAGCCGCTTCTGAACTGACATCTATACTGAGGAAATTTGATCCTGAAGATCCTGTAAAATATGATTTCAGTTTGTTTGGTATGGGCATGGACAAAAAATTCTAAGGATACTTCATAGTTCATGAAGAGAATCATATAATTTTATGACCTTTGTGCGATTATCTAAAAATGATATTTTTAATATGTCCATCCTTTTTGATTTTGAGTTTAAAATCATAAGCCCTGAATCCAGGGGTAATTTGAACGAGCAGGTGAATGATTGTGTTGAGCAATTAGGATCTTTGTACACCGGGTTATATGGAAAGGCAGTTGTCGTTCGTATAAATTGGTTTTATAGTAAAACGCGAAAATCTTCCTGTGCTCAGATGCAAAGTATTGTTGTTGATGCCATTGATTCCAAAGGGCTGAGTCACATTCCCTTTACAATTATTGCTGAGCGACCAACTGAAGAATCCCTGGTGCAGATAGTTATCTGTTTTATAACTAATATTTCTGATAAGGCTTTAGTTGAAAGTGTGAATATGGATGACGGGGTATATTGCCTGGTGAAGTACGGAATGCAAAAATGGTTATTTACCGGTGGATCAGGCTGCCTTGATAAAAAACTGTCGATACGAAATTCTGCAAATGCAGCTTTTCGCGAGATTAAGGCTATTCTGGAAAATGAAAATTTATCTTTTTCGAATATAGTTCGCCAATGGAATTATATTCCTGGAATACTTAAAAGGGAGGCAGACAAAAATGATAAGCTTGTTCAAAATTATCAGGAATTCAATGATGTTAGAGCGACTTGGTTTTTAAAAGAGGGTTTAGATAAGGATTTTCCGGCTGCAACCGGAATCGGTGTTTCAGGCGGAGAGGTTAATATTGAAGTCGTAGCCGTAAATCCGGGAGACGAATTATTTATTAGTTCTTTACATAATCCGAAACAATCTGATGCCCACAGTTATTCCCCGTCTAAACTGATAGGTGAGAAAGCTATTGAAACACCACGATTTGAACGAGGGAAGATGATCTTCGCTGAAGGGAAAGGCCATATATGGGTCTCCGGTACTGCTGCTATTAGGGGTGAGGACTCTATTCCCGGTGGAGTTCTGGAGCAAACTTTGATTACCTGTGAAAATATTGAGACATTGACAGATCCGGAAAATCTCATTAGATCTGGCTTGGCTCCTGCTAAGTATATTCTTGAACCTATTTATATCAGAGCCTATGTCAAGAATTTTGACCAGGGTAAATCGGTTCATAATTTCCTCAAAAAACGATATCCTGAAGCCCCGATTCATGTCCTCCAGGCAGATATTTGCCGGGAGGAATTATTGGTGGAGGTCGAAGGAGAATTTTCAATAGTGACGAGTGACGAGTGACAAGTGACCAAAAAAAGGTTACGCAAGGTTACGATGGGTTGCCAGTATAAGATTCTCTGAATCTCCGATTCTTAGAGTTTCCTGGTCTCCTCAATAAACTTTATCCCCAAGTCCTCTAATTCATTGAGAATTGGATTATACAATTCCGGTTTAACAGGCACATGAATGCCGGGAGTTTGAATGGTGCCATTAAGAAGCAAACGAGTGGCAATTCCTACAGGCGTACCAACAGTAATAGCCATAGCTGTTTCATCTTGATTTTTTCCTTTCACAACCAGACTGGATCGGGTTTGGTATGTCCGGTTTTGTAGTTCCCACTCCAGAACATGCTCCATAACAATCATGTCTTTATCTTCGGGATCAAGACCCCATTTCTCCTCCAGTTTCTTCTGTAGAATTTGTGCAGGTGTAGCCTCTTTGAGTCCGATAGGTTCATCTTCTAAAAGGCCGAGCCACTCAATTTTCTTCATGATTTCTCCTTTGAGTTCAATGTTGGTATAGGCAGCAATTTTATCTTCCACGGGAATACTCGGATCATACTTAAGGAAAGAATTAATGAACTGTTTGTATGTCATATTGATAGAATCTTCAATTACGAAACTATCATCTGTAATTCCCAATTGAACAAATACATCCCAGGCCTGACTGAAGCCCGGGCGCCGCATGGTTCCTCTTATCATAGTTGGGATATCACCAAGACCATAAGTGTCACGATATTTTAGAGAATCCCTGTTCGGGTAAATTTCAAAATCACCTACTCCCTTTATATGGGTCTTTTCCAAACGACTGAATAATTTTTGATATGGAATATACTTATACCTATTATTACGTATAAACATTGAAGTTCCCTGACCTGCCAGAACAACATTCCGTGGATTCCAGGTGAATTTATAATTCCATGGATTATTGTCATACTGAGGTGCCACTAAGCCGCCGGTCCGTGATTTGAATGAAATCAACTTTCCTCCCTTCGATTTGATGTCATCTATAATGCGCATGGAACTCATATGATCAATTCCCGGGTCAACTCCCAATTCATTCAGGAATATCAGCCCTTTGGCTTGTACCTCAGCTTCCATATTTTTGATCTCAGGAGCTTCATAGGAAGCTGTAACCATGGGCTTATTGTGTTCTAAGCATGCTTCAGCTACAAGGATATGAAATCTGGCCGGAAGCATTGATATCACCAGATCAGCCTCTTGGATAACTTTTACATAGCTGGTTAAGTTGCAGATATCGAACACAATAGCCTCTCCCATTGGGTGTCCGTTTACTTTTTTTTGTGCAAGATCAAGATTTAGATCTCCAAGGGTAATTTTCCAGTTTTCCGAATCAGCATGATCCAAAAGATATGCAACCAGGCTTGTGGTAGATAATCCAGCTCCTAGTACCAGTATTTTTTTCATAGCGCATAGTTAGATTTGCCCGACTAATGTAGAATTTCCTCCAATTACAAAAAATTAAATTTGACATATGTTAAGAAGTATTGATAATCATGTTTCAGGCCAAAATCATAAATTTTATCTTTGTTTTCCCAGATTAATGCAAGGGAACTATGGCGAAAGCGAAAGGTATAGTTGAAACACCGCTGATGAGGCAGTATCTGGATGTTAAATCTAAACATCCGGATGCCGTTCTGTTGTTTCGCGTAGGAGATTTCTATGAAACTTTTTCTGAAGATGCCATTAAAGCGTCAAAAATCCTGGGAATCACTTTAACCAGGCGGGCAAATGGAGCTGCTGCCTATGTTGAACTGGCAGGTTTTCCACACCATGCATTGGATACATATCTGCCAAAATTGGTGAGGGCTGGTCAGCGGGTTGCTATTTGTGAGCAGCTGGAAGACCCCAAATTGGCCAAATCCATTGTAAAGCGTGGAGTAACAGAATTAGTTACCCCGGGGGTATCACTGAATGACAATGTTTTAGAACACAGGGAAAACAATTTTCTCGCAGCTGTTCATATGTCTGGAAGAATTGCCGGAGTGGCTTTCCTCGATATTTCTACAGGAGAGTTTTTAACTGCAGAGGGAAGTCTGGAGTATGTCGACAAACTTCTAAATAATTTTGCTCCAAAGGAGATATTACATCTGAAAGGAAAAGAAAAGTCATTCAAGGAGGCTTTCGGACATAAATTCTACACCTATCCCCTGGACGACTGGGTATTTACAGCTGATGCTGCTCTCGACAGGCTGCTGAAGCAATTTGAAACCGGTTCCTTAAAAGGGTTTGGGATTGAAAGGTTGGAGTATGGAATTGTTGCCGCTGGAGCTATCCTGTCATACCTGGATCTGACGAGGCATCACAAAATTGCTCATATTTCCAAAATATCCAGAATAGAAGAAGATAGCTATGTGTGGCTGGACAAATTCACGATACGAAACCTGGAGCTTTTCTATTCAATTAACGAGGGAGCGAAAACCCTCGTGGAGGTGATTGACAGAACAATTTCCCCAATGGGTGCCAGATTGCTAAAGCGATGGATTGCTCTACCCATGAAAGCTGTTCAGCCGCTGAATGAAAGATTAAATGTGGTAGATTACTTTCTGAAGCGGTCGGATTTTAGAACGCATATCGAGGACAATATTCGTCAGATTGGGGATTTAGAGCGCATAATTTCAAAAGTGGCGGTAGGGCGAATTAGCCCACGAGAAGTTGCCCAGCTTAAAGTTGCCCTGATAGCTATTGCCCCTATTAAGCTGGCATGTGACTCATCGGATGAACCTGTACTCAATCGAATTGGGGAACAACTTAATCCCTGTCAGAAAATCAGGGAGAGAATAGAGAGGGAATTATTACCAGACCCTCCAGCTTTGCTAAACAAGGGGAGGGTAATAGCTAAGGGCGTATCTGAAGAGCTGGATGAACTTAAGCAAATAGCATATTCCGGTAAGGATTATTTGGCTAAACTTCAGCAAAAGGAGAGTGAAAGAACTGGAATCAGTTCTTTGAAAGTAGCTTTCAATAATGTTTTTGGATACTACTTCGAAGTTAAGAATACACATAAAGATAAGGTGCCGGAGGAATGGGTGAGGAAGCAAACACTGGTCAGCGGTGAACGCTATATCAACCAGGAGCTAAAAGAATACGAGACAAAGATTCTCGGGGCTGAAGAGCGTATCCTGGCACTGGAAACCAAGCTATTTAATGAACTGGTGTATGCCCTGATTGATTATATCCAGGCAATACAACTCAATGCAAGTTTATTGGCTCAACTTGATGTGCTGCGTTCATTTGCAGAAATTGCTATAGAAAACCGCTATCTCAGACCTGTATTAAAAGATGACGGAGTGATTGACATCAAGCAGGGAAGGCATCCGGTTATTGAAAAACAACTTCCTTTAGGAGAAGAGTATATTGCAAATGATGTTTATCTGGATCAGGATGGACAACAGATAATGATCATTACCGGTCCTAACATGGCTGGTAAATCTGCCTTGTTAAGGCAGACGGCCCTGATAGTTCTGCTGGCTCAGATTGGCTGTTTTGTCCCTGCTGAGTCGGCCCAAATTGGCTTGGTCGACAAAATTTTCACCAGGGTAGGAGCATCGGATAATATTTCCTCCGGTGAATCCACTTTTATGGTTGAGATGAATGAAGCTTCATCAATTCTGAATAACCTCTCCGATCGCAGCCTGATCCTTTTCGATGAACTGGGAAGAGGTACCAGTACATACGACGGGATTTCCATCGCCTGGGCCATTATAGAATACATTCACGAGAACTCCAAGGCAAGAGCTAAAACGCTGTTTGCTACACATTACCACGAGTTGAACGAGATGGAGAAATCTTTCAAACGGGTTAAGAACTTCAATGTTTCTGTCCGGGAGGTAGACAATAAGGTTATCTTTCTTAGAAAACTTGTTCCAGGGGGCAGTGCCCATTGTTTCGGGATTCATGTGGCCCGAATGGCCGGGATGCCAAAATCAATTGTAGGCAGGGCTAATGAAATACTAAAAGAACTTGAAAAATCCCATCGCAGGGAGTTGCTTAATGAACCTGTTAAAGAGTTGGCCCAGAACAGGGAAGGTTTTCAGATGTCGTTTTTCCAGCTTGATGATCCGGTATTGCAGCAGATACGGGATGAAATCGCTAACCTGGATGTGGATAACCTAACGCCGCTTGATGCTCTTAATAAGTTGAATGAGATAAAGAGGATTTCGGGAATAAATAGTGACAAGTGACGGATGACGAGTGACCTTTTTTTATATCTTACATCTGGAGCCTGCCCCGGACTTGATCCGGGGTCTTGAATCTTGTATCTTGTATCTTGAGTTTTGTATCTTATGAAAAGATGTTCCTGGC
>JAUVKA010000362.1 GCA_030592205.1 Bacteroidota bacterium
ATACCAATTCCCTGGGTTTTGTGGATAGCACAGATGACTATTATTATAAGTAGTTATATGGCTTATTGTCATTTTGTCGTGTTTATCGACTAGTTTTTATCACCATTAAATGTCATTTTTTCATACTTAAGCCAGATTTTGCTGTTGGCACAATGATTGAATAAGCAGGTCAGATAATAAAGTCAACAAATTAATAAAGCATAACAATGGGTAAAATAATAGGAATCGATTTGGGAACCACCAACTCTTGTGTTTCAGTAATGGAAGGTAATGAGCCGGTTGTAATTCCCAATAGCGAAGGAAAACGTACAACCCCTTCCATGGTGGCATTCGTCGACAAAGGCGAACGCAAAGTGGGAGATCCAGCCAAACGGCAAGCTATCACCAACCCAACAAAAACAGTCTATTCTATCAAAAGACTTATGGGTGAAAAATTCAATAATCTTAAAAAGGAAATCTCCAGGGTTCCATATAAAGTAGTTGAAGGTGAAAATAATACACCTAGAGTGGTAATTGAAGACAGGAAATATTCTCCTCAGGAAATATCCGCAATGATACTTCAGAAAATGAAGAAAACTGCTGAGGATTACCTGGGCCAGGAAGTAGCGGATGCTGTAATCACGGTACCTGCTTACTTCAATGACTCACAACGTCAGGCTACTAAAGAGGCTGGAGAGATTGCCGGCTTGAATGTAAAAAGAATTATTAATGAGCCAACCGCTGCTGCATTGGCTTACGGCCTTGATAAAAAAGGCAAGGATATCACAATTGCAGTTTTCGACCTTGGTGGAGGAACATTCGACATTTCTATCCTGGAACTTGGTGATGGCGTTTTCGAAGTAAAATCAACCAACGGGGATACCCACCTTGGAGGAGATGATTTTGATCAGACCGTTATCAACTGGTTAGCGGATGATTTTTTAAAAGATGAGGGAATTGACCTCCGGAAAGATCCAATGGCACTTCAGCGTTTGAAAGAAGCTGCGGAAAAAGCCAAGATAGAACTATCCAGTTCATCTTCTACCGAATTGAATCTCCCTTATATTATGCCGGTTGATGGAGTACCTAAGCATCTGGTGAAAACCCTTACCAGAGCTAAATTTGAGCAACTGACAGACAGTCTTATACAAGCAACTCTCGGCCCATGCCAGAAAGCAGTGAGCGATGCTGGAATCAGCAAAAGCGAAATCGATGAAGTGATTTTGGTTGGTGGATCAACCCGTATTCCTGCAATTCAAAAAATTGTTTCTGATTTCTTTGGCAAAACCCCTTCTAAAGGTGTAAATCCTGATGAGGTTGTTGCTGTTGGAGCAGCTATTCAGGGTGGTGTTTTAAGCGGTGAGGTTAAAGACGTTCTTCTTTTGGATGTCACTCCTCTCTCTCTGGGAATTGAAACTTTGGGAAGTGTGATGACTAAGCTAATAGAAGCAAACACAACAATTCCATCTAAAAAAACAGAGACATTTACAACAGCTGCTGATAACCAGCCTTCAGTGGAAATCCATGTCCTGCAGGGCGAACGCCCGATGGCCAATCAGAATAAAACAATTGGCCGCTTCCATCTTGACGGAATTCCACCATCACCCAGGGGTATTCCTCAGGTTGAGGTGACTTTTGATATTGATGCTAACGGTATCCTCAATGTATCAGCTAAAGATAAAGGAACAGGTAAGGAACAAAATATCCGTATTGAAGCCTCTTCCGGACTCTCTGATGATGAAATTAACCGCATGAAAGAAGAAGCGGAAAAATTTGCCGAAGAGGACAAAAAACAAAAAGAGAAAGTTGACAAGATCAATTCTGCTGACAGTTTGATTTTCCAGACAGAGAAACAGCTAAAAGAATTCGGCGACAAACTGCCGGCTGATAAAAAACAACCTATTGAAGATGCACTGGCAAAGCTCAAGGAAGCTCATAAAAGTCAGGATCTTGATGCAATTGATGCAGCCTCTGCTGAACTAAATCAGATTTTCCAGGCTGCTTCTGAAGAGATGTACAAGCAGGGAGCTGAAGCCCAGGCTGGCCAACCCGGCCCTCAAGACCCGGGGGCAGGCGCCCAGGATCCAGGTAAACCTCAGGATGAAGTAACTGATGTGGATTTTGAAGAAATCAAGGACAACTAATTAGAAAACCCTAAATAAGGCCCTGGTATTCAGGGCTTTTGAAAAGTTTAATAAAATGGTTGCCGGTGAATCTGGCAACCATTTTTTTTTGTATTTTAAGGTCATGATTAAGTATTTCATTTCACTACTATTCTTAGGACTTTCTATTCTGGTCGTTGGACAAGACAAGGAGACTAACCAGCTGAATGACAGGGGACAAAAAACCGGTCATTGGATCGTTCTTGATGAGAACGGGAATAAACGATACGATGGTTTTTTCGTAGAAGGTCATCCGCTTGGAACTATGACAAGGTACTATCCTGATGGAGTGATTAAGGCAATTATGGATCATGACTCTACAGGAAGGAAGGTAAATGCCAAATTATTTGATGAATCAGGAAAACTCCGGGCTGATGGACTGTATATCGACCAAATAAAAGAAGGCAAGTGGTCGTATTATAGCAGCCGGGGGATTGTTTTGATCGAAATAAATTATAAATCAGACAAAATTAATGGTCAGGGTATCCGGTATTTTGCTAATGGAAACATCATGGAAAAAACTAATTGGTTGAATAATACCATGCATGGAATCCAGCAAATATTCAATGAGGACGGGGCTAAAACAACCGAGATTTATTATAGGAACAATCAAATGGACGGAGCATACCTTGTCTTTTATCCGGCAGGGGAATTAGCGATTAAAGGATTATACCGGCAAAATCTCAAAGAGGGGGAATGGACTTACTACTTCGCTAATGGCAAAACAGATTATACCTTGAGTTATTCGAAAGGAAAGTTGTTGAACTCTGAGATTTTGGATCAAAGACAAAAAGAGATATTTGATCAATATGAGAAAAATAAAAGTATGATAAAAGACCCTATAATGTATTTAAGGGACCCTGCATCATATTTTCGAAGATAATTCTGACTAATTTCGTTAAATGAATAAAATATTTGCAATTAGTCTGTGGATTCTGGGAACATCAGTGTTTTCACAAATTGCTCCGGATACATATTTAGTGCAGTTCACAGATAAGCAAGAAAGTCCCTTTTCCATTGATCTTCCACAAGAATTCCTGAGTCCCAGGGCTATTAGCAGACGAGCCAGGTATAATATTCCAATAATCGCACAAGACTTACCCGTAAATCCTGTCTATATCAAAGGCATCAGGAAATTCGCTCCTGCTATCCTTAATGTATCAAAATGGTTCAACTCTGTCAGTATCCACACAAATGATATGGCAGCTCTTGATTCCATCCGATCACTATCGTACGTCAGATCAGTTAAGTGTATCAGCAATTCACAAAGCAAGCCCAGGCAGACTGATAAAATGTCTGTTTCAGCTCTTAAGACTAATCTCCTCCAAACTACCCTCCCTGATACAAGTTTTTACAATTATGGACAGGGCAGCCATCAGATTGGAATGTTAAATGGTCATATCCTCCACAACAATAATTGCCAGGGCCAGGGGATGGTCATTGCCGTTCTTGATGGCGGTTTTACAGGAGTTGATAGCATCCCCGCCTTTGATAGTTTGTGGGAAAACAAGCAAATACTCGGAACCTGGGATTTCGTTAAAAACACATCGGTCAGTTTCGATGAGCATTCGCACGGAGCCCAGGTTTTGTCAATCATGGCAGCTAACCTGCCCGGCCAAATGATCGGCACGGCTCCAAAAGCCGGCTACTACCTCTTACGTACGGAATACGGTCCAACAGAATATCTTGTGGAGGAGGATAATTGGGTTAGGGCAGCGGAATATGCCGACAGCGCAGGTGCCGACCTTATCAATTCTTCACTAGGTTATACCACTTTCGATGATTCTACTATGAACCACAGTTACCAGGATATGGATGGGAACACCACCCGGGTGACCAGGGCAGCAGACATAGCTGCCTCCAAGGGAATCCTTGTGGTATCCAGTGCCGCAAATGAGGGAGAAACCACATGGCAATACATAGCCGCTCCGGCAGATGCTGACAGCATTCTTACAGTGGGGGCCGTGAGTGCAGATAGCTTATACGCATCTTTTAGCTCCATTGGCCCCACCTTCGACGGCAGGGTTAAACCCAACCTGGTGGCACAAGGAGAAGGCACTACTTTTGTCGGTACAGATGGGAATATTTACACCGGAAACGGTACCTCATTCAGCTCTCCCGTTTTATGCGGACTGGCAGCATGTCTCTGGCAAAGCAATCCTACATTTAATAACTCTGAATTGATTCAGGCGATGCAAAAAACCGGTTCTCAGGCTACTGCCCCAGACCCCCTTTTAGG
>JAUVKA010000021.1 GCA_030592205.1 Bacteroidota bacterium
CTTTGCCGAATTAGGCGTTATTGCCTCTATGCAGCCTACTCATTGCATTACGGACAAGAGATTCTGTGAAAAGAGGATAGGTCTTGAACGGTCAAAGGGTGCGTACGCATGGAGGCGACTGTTGGATGCCGGAGCCAAACTGGCTTTCGGTACAGATTATTCCGTTGAGCCACTCGAACCAATGGAAGGATTATATGCTGCTGTAACACGCAAAGACCGTCTTGGTGAAGAAGGTGAAGGCTGGTTCCCGGATCAAAAGCTTACAATGGAAGAATCTATCGAACTTTATACTTTGGGTGCCTCTTATGCCCAGTTCATGGAAGACCTTAAAGGAATGATCAAAGTAGGATATCTTGCTGATATTGTTATTGTAGATCAGGATTTGCTCACTATTCCCGAAGAAGACATTATGAAGACCAAGGTTGACTATACCATTACAGGTGGGAAGGTGGTTTTTAAGAAGTAAGACGAATGACGAAAGACGAATGACGAGTGACGAATGACGAGCAAAATGGGGCAATTCGTCAATGGGACAATTAGCCAATGGGATAATTTATTTTGCCCGTAGGGCATTAATAATTGTAGAAATTAAGTAAACCACAAAAATTATTTACTCCGTAGGAGTTTAACAAAAAGAAAATTTGAAACAGAGACTGAAGAAATATTTTTGGCTTTATGCATCAATGGTAATATCTGCCATTCTTGTTACCACGGTATTATTATCCAAACGGGAAGATAAGGACGAATATATTCTATGGACAATTTTTATCTTTTTAGCATTCAACATCTTTTTCTACGGAAAAAAACTCTGCCTTTATAGGGATTCTAGCCCAAAATGGTTAAAGATTGGGATTTTTGTTTTTAGTACCGTTGCCATGATGTCCCTTCTCTATCTGTTAACATCGATTTTTCTTAATTCTCTTCCTTTCATCGATGTCATTGATATTATCTTAAGTATTTCTTTTGGTGGATATATTATTTTGGCATTGATTGAGAAATTTATTTTCAATGTCGAAGCAGAAAGGGATATTTTTATGGATTAAAACCAACACTTCAACACTTCAACATTTCAACATTTCAACAATTCAACAAATTATTAATTAGATTTACAGGATGTCAAAAATTGGCCAGGCAATAATTGATCTGAGTAATTTCATGTGGGGTCCTCCCCTATTGGTTCTGCTTATGGGTGGCGGACTATTCTTTATGGTCTATTCCCGCCTTATGCCCTTCAAATATTTCAGTCATGCATTTCGCGCTCTTACGGGGAAATACGACAATAAGGATGAACCAGGCCAAATAACCCATTATCAGGCTGTTTCAACTGCC
The DNA here is from genome assembly GCA_030592205.1 of Bacteroidota bacterium. Taxonomy (GTDB): domain Bacteria; phylum Bacteroidota; class Bacteroidia; order Bacteroidales; family UBA12481; genus JAUVKA01. The sequence goes on from JAUVKA010000021.1 coordinate 1,330, forward strand.
CTTGCTGCTACTGTAGGTATGGGGAACATAAGCGGGATTGCCGTAGCTATTACCATGGGTGGACCAGGAGCTGTATTCTGGATGTGGATCAGTGCCCTGGTGGGTATGACAACAAAATTCTTTACCTGCTCTCTTGCAGTGATGTTTAGGGGTAAGGATTCTGAGGGGAAATTACAGGGTGGACCAATGTATGTAATCAAGCATGGACTGGGAAAAAACTGGATGTTCCTGGCAGTAATCTTTTGTCTTACAGCAATGGTAGGTGTCACACCCATTTTCCAGGCAAACCAGCTTACACAGGCCATACAGGATATAGTCCTTATACCAAATGGTGTAAAAACAGGATTTACTTCCGACCTGATAACAGGCCTGGTTTTCGCACTTATTGTAATAATGGTAATATTTGGTGGTATTAAGAGGATTGGCAAGCTTGCCGGAATGATGGTCCCTTTTATGGTAGTCCTCTACGTTGGATCAATTCTTTATATCCTGATAAAAAACCATGGAGAGGTTATTCCAGGATTCCAATTGATATTTGAAGATGCTTTTTCCGGCAAAGCAGTACTCGGTGGATCTCTTGGGGCTATAATAATTGTTGGGGTCCGAAGGGCTGCATTTTCAAATGAAGCTGGTATAGGTACCGCTCCCATGGCTCACGGCGCTGCGAAAACAGCCGAACCAATTCGGGAAGGTCTTGTTGCTATGTTTGAGCCCTTCATCGATACCATCATTGTTTGTACTATGACTGCCCTGGCGATTATTGTTACAGGTGTATGGCAGGATGGTGATGCTGATGGAATTACCCTTACTGCTCTCGCCTTTGCCAAAGGTATTCCACAATTTGGCCCCTATATTCTAATCGCTTGCGCAACTATTTTTTCTGTAACCACAATGATTGCATTTCCATATTACGGAACCAAAGCCTTCAGTTTTGTGTTTGGAACCAAGTACAAAATCATCTATCAGATATTCTACATACTGGTATTGCCTATTGGAGCAGTAAGTACACTTAGGGTAATTATAAGCCTAATCGATACAGCTTATGCTACCATGGCCTTTCCAACAATGATTTCCGCAATAATCCTGGCACCAAAAGTTCTAAAGGAAGCGAGGAGGTATTTTGCGAAGCTGAAGGAAAAACAAGAATTGTAAATTGTAAATTATTAATTATAAATTATTTATGCTTACGAATCATTGGTTTTGTCACACAAATAACTAATCACCAAATAACCGAATCACTTTGTCAGCTTCAAAACTTTCAATTTGTTCTCACTCAGCAGAAGTTTTCTTGTGTGAAGATCAAATTGCATTGAATCAATCAGAATAGAAGTCCGGCTGGCAACAAGACCTAAACCATTTTCAATATTAGAGTATCCTGAAAAATTATAATCAGTAAATCCACTATAATACTGTTTATACATCGACATATTATGATCTCCACCATTAATGCCGACAGATATATATCCAAGATGTGTTTCTATCACAGAATCATTCTGACCGATTTGCAGCAAAACCTCTCTGATGAATTCGTCATATACAATCTTCAACTCACGATATCTGGGATGTGGTGACATGAATGAATTTGTATTTTGAATATGTACAATTTTTGATCGCTGCCCATTGGTTCCCAGATCTTCTATAAATTGGAAAGTTACATCCACTTCATTCCAGGAATTACCAAACCAATGTACACGCAAAGGACTTGTTGGTGTTAGGTAAACATATTGTTGGGCAAATTTTGGTGTTGAAAAAGAGTCTCTATTTATTGTTACCATAGATATTTCTGCTCTGGCAACAGCTAAGTCCGGTACTTTTGCCGTAACAATAACTTTTCCGAAAAAACGCAGAGGATATTTAAAATCATAATTAAATTGATATAACACCTGTCCTGGAAAACTAAAAGCACCCTCATCTTTTGGAATATCTGAGACCTCAGTAACATCAAGTTCTTCAACTGTTGTGTTCCATGGATTAGTTATTTTAACCTCCACCTCAATATCTTCAAAATAAATAGAATCATAAATATTAGCCGATAACAAAGGATCTTTCCCCGCACCAAATGTTTTACCAACTTTCAAATAATGAACAGTATCGAAATTATCAAAAATCCCATAGATAACCGGAACCGCAGGACCATCTATATATATTACCGGATCAGTTTCGCAGGCGCAAAAAAGAATACTAGAAAGGAGTATACCCGCTATCAGTTTGCAAAGAAATCGCATGCCAATCATTTTGCTTTTGGGGGGATAAGCAAAGATAGGAAAAAATGCTTATGCTCTAGTGCTGATGGCCACCTTCCCCATGTGAATGACCGTGATCAAGTTCTTCAGCAGTAGCATCACGAACATCCTCAATCTTAATATCGAAATGTAATGTTGCACCTGCTAATGGGTGGTTCAAGTCCAGAGTAACCTTATCGCCCTCAATTTTGGTAACATTGGCAATAGCCTGGCCATTTCCTGTATCCACTTGAACCTGCAAACCAACTGTTAATTCTTCCTCACCCTGGAAGCCATCTTTTCCAACTTCAAATACCGACTCCTTATTATATTCCCCATAAGCATCTGCAGGGGAAATTACTACACTCTGTTCAGTTCCCTTTTGCTTTCCTTCCAGTTCTTTTTCCAAACCGGGAATGAGCTGGCCGGTACCATGAATATATGGTAATGGCGACTTACCCTCTGAACTATCTAAAACTTCACCTTTTTCGGATTTCAATGTATAATGAATCGAAACAACTTTATTTTTTTCAATTTTCATATTACCTTTTTAATATTTGAGGCCGCAATGTAAGCTTATTTCCAGCCAATTAAAATTCGAAGAATCAGTTGCCAGATGCTCATGGATACTGTATTTAAGCATGTGATAAGCCTTGAATTATTACAAGTACCCAAATTTGTCGGCCAGAAAAGTTAAAAGTAATGACAATAAAAACGCAATAAGCGGAGCTATAACCCACATAAGGAAAAACTTTCTTACTTCTGTTTTTCTGAAAATATTCCTGGCACCTAATTTCGCTACACCAATTCCCAAAATTGATGCAACATTCAATTGGACCAATGAAGAAGGAATCCCTTTCGTTATTGATGCCAGCAAAAGTAAGCTGGCTGAAACAAAAGCAATTATTACTGCCTCAAATTTTCCAAACAGAACTATTTCTTTGCCTGTATTCTTCACAATTTTATGTCCGAAAATCGAACTCCCAATTGCAAAACAGGGTGCCACAACCAGGGTAGAAAGAATCATTATTAAAATAAAGTTGTCATCTATGGATACATTGAGCTCATTTGAAGTCATGGATGCAATAGGTCCTGCCGCATTTGCAACATTGTTTGCCCCAATTGAAAAAGCCACATATAAGGACATAAGTATTATTAGTCCATTCCAAATGGGTTTCATATTTGCATTTTGTGACCTCGACATGGTCAATCCTCTTTTTCTAAGAGGTCTGTAAATATATTTTCCAAGCAGAAAGCTTAGAAAAAATGAAATAATTGGCAATATGAACCACACAGGCATAATTTCTAAAAACAACTTACTAGTATTCAGGCCATTTAAGTAGATCGCAGGTGCAACAACTGATAATACAGTCGCCTGACTTGTAGATTGTGGTATACCAGCTAAATTTGCGATAAGCAAGGAAACTGAAACCGAAAAAAGAATAATTGAGACAATAGTAAAAGACATCATTTCTGGAGGCAGGATGTCTTTTCCAACAGTTGTGGCCGTTCCTTTACCCGCTATAATTGCCCCAAGGAAAACCATTATCCCAAAAAGTCCGGGAATAATACTTTTTCTGATGACATTTGAACCATAGGCCGCCGAAAATGCTGGTCCTGTTCCACTTCCACCCATGGTTATTGCTAAGAACATAGCCATAATAAATGGAATCAGAAGATGATTAAACATTGGGGAGATCATTGTTTTTCAATAAGTTTATTAATTATCAATACCCTAAGGTGGATTTTTTAATACTCTCTCGCTATACTATAAAAACAAATACTTGTACTGCCTTAAGTTGTGAGCTATGTATCTATAAGGCTCATTGAATATTTAATAATTCATTGCAGGAAGTTACAAATTTTTCAAGCCAGTTTTACACTTCGATTACATACTATATATCAAAATCTTCAAAGTGATGGATTTTTCAACATCTGTATAATTTCTCAACACTCTCTTTAAGCTATTGATTATCCACCTCTTATGCTTATGGCAGGTAACAAGTGTTGATTTTTTCATCAGTCACGGTGTTGATTTTTCATACAACATCAATGCTTACTTGCTGATTTTCTGGCTATTACAGAGTTTGGCATTGAATTTGAATTTAGTTATTAAGAATGGAAAAATAACACTATAAACCCATACGTTATGAAAAAATCAGTTCTCTTATTAATTGGCGCTGTTTTGCTACTGAACTTTGATGTTGGCAATAACAGTCCGGCCGGGACAGTTCCAGATCCGGATAACATTCCAAAGAATGCTATTCGAATTTTGAGTAGTCCTGATTTGTATGACCTTGCCTCTGATTGGGCGAATTATTTTTCTGCTGAAATACAACAATCCAGCATTCTGGTTAATCGCCTGAATAATGAAATAATTGAAGGTAACACGATTCCGAAAAACCAGCTGGTATTTATACCGGAAGGGTATAATAATGAATTATGTCGGGAAGCTCCCTGGAAAATGATTATTGGCAGGGATCCTGTTGTACCGGTAGTAAATTCTGCTAATCCATCACTTGAATCAATCAAACAACTGGGCCTTTCTGCTGATGAATTTGCTCAGGTTCTTTATACTCCTGGAGCTATATCCTGGGGACAGCTGGTGGATAACGGCAGTAAGGAGGGAGTTCAAATATTCATAGAAGACGACAACTCAGTTGCTGCTACTATTTCAAATTTCACGGGGCTTGATCCAATCCGCTTAGCAGATTCCAGGATAGAAGAAAATGGAGACTTGCTTGCCTTACTAGCCAGTAATCCATATGCAATAGGCTTTACCCGCTTGTCTGGAGTGTTGGATTCAGATAATCAAAACCTGGTTGCAGGAATCGCATTGTTACCCATTGACAAAAACAGTAATGGCCGGATTGATCACATAGAGAATATTTATGGCAATAGTCAGTCATTTCTCCGCGGAGCCTGGATTGGGAAGTACCCGAAAGCTCTCTGCCAAAATCTCTACATTCTCTCCCAGAAGCAACCTTCACAAGAAACAGAGATTGCTTTTCTTAAGTATATTCTTACTAATGGACAAGATCAGCTTAAACACATTAGCTACAGTAGTCTGGTCATGAGTGAAAGACAAGCTAATCTTGCCCGCCTGCCTGACATATTACTTCCAAATTCTACAATTGCAGTAGCCAATAGCGGGTTGAACAAGGTGGTTCTAATCTTTCTTATTGCTCTTATATTGCTGCTAATAATTGGAATCATCAGTAGCAATTATCGTCGCATTAAAAGGACAAAAACTTCTGAATCTGTAATACCTGCATTTATTTCTCTTGCACGCATTCAATCTCCGAAGGGCATCTTTTATGATAAATCCCATACCTGGGCATATATGGAAAAGAATGGACTTGTGAAAGTGGGAATAAATGACTTTTTGCAACATGTGACTGGCACTCTCACTCGTGTAACACTGAAGCAATCTGGCGATCATGTTAGTAAGGGTGAAAGAATTGTGACAATTTCCAACAAGGGGAAACACCTGCATATCAAATCCCCGGTAACAGGAGTCATTAAGTCGGAAAATACTATTCTGGCAACGGATCCATCGATCCTTAACAATTCTCCTTATTCGAATGGCTGGGTCTATGCAATTGAGCCAAGCAATTGGCTAAAGGAGACTCAGCTAATGTTAATGGCAGAAAAGTACAGGGAGTGGTTGAATGATGAGTTCTCCAGACTAAAGGATTTCTTTCAAATGTCAGTCCATAAGCACCAACCACAATTTGCACAAGTAATTCTGTCGGATGGTGGAGAAATCAAAGATCAGGTTCTGTCTCAATTCGGACCGGAGATTTGGGAAGATTTTCAGACACAATTTATTGATAAGTCATTATAACCAATACTAACATTATGGGCCTAGATAGAAGAGTATTTATGAAAACCCTTGGGCTTGCCGGTGCCACTTTGGCATTAGGCAAGAGCACAGGAATGGCATCTAAAAAAGACGATCCCACCGAGTTCCTGGGATTACTCTATGATTCAACACGTTGCATAGGCTGCCAGTCGTGTGAATTTGCATGTGCCGAAGCGCACAATCTACCTGAACCAAAGGATTATCCAGATCCAGAGGTAGTAAGAAAAATGGATGAAAACAGGCGAACAGTTGTTAACGCGTACAACACCTCACAGGGTGAAGCTTATGTTAAAGAGCAGTGTATGCATTGCAATGAGCCAGCATGTGTTGTTGCATGTCTTACAGAAGCCATGTATAAGACAAAGGAAGGACCAGTGATCTGGAGAGCTGACAAATGCATGGGATGCCGGTTTTGTATGGTTTCCTGTCCATTTGATATACCTAAATTTGAATATCATAGCACCAATCCAAAAATCCTGAAATGCGATATGTGCTATGACAGGTTGAAGGAGGGTAAAATTCCTGCCTGTGTTGAAAGCTGTCCGGCGGAAGCCATTGTTTTTGGGACACGTCGTGAATTGATTAAAGAGGCAAGACGTAGAATTCATGAAAACCCGGATCTTTATAAGGATCATATTTATGGAGAACATGAAGCCGGAGGCACAGGCATGCTATATCTGGCACCTGTTAATATGGATAAGTTGGGATTTAAAACAAATCTGCAAAACTCCTCATATCCGGCACTGACTAAAGGATTTCTTTACAGTGTTCCATCCGTATTTGTCCTGGTACCCGCACTTCTCTTAGGAATCCATGAAGCAACCAAAAACAATCACCAAACTGAAGATGATGGAGACGAATAGTATAACACTTACAACAATGCGCGATCCGGAAAAACAATCCACATGGAAATTCCTGATCAGTGAACTTAAACCTAAAGGCAAGATTTTCACACCCTTTAATATCATTTCTGCACCGATAATCCTACTGGGAGTAATACTGATAATAATTCGCTTCTGGAAGGGTCTCGGAGCCGTAACGAATCTTACCCAGGAAGTCCCATGGGGTTTATGGATAGGATTTGATGTAGTTACAGGTGTAGCTTTTGCCGGTGGAGCATACGTTATCACATTTCTGGTTTATATCCTGAATAGCAGGAAATACCATTCACTTGTGAGAGTAACCGTCTTAAATGGCTTTTTAGCCTACGTGTTTTATGCAGGTGCCCTATTATTGGATCTGGGACGCCCATGGAACGTGATCAATCCCATCATAGGTAATAATTTTGGTACCAGTTCGGTACTGTTTCTGGTTGCCTGGCACTTCCTGCTTTATATGGTAGCCCAGTTGATTGAATTCTCTCCGGCTATAGCAGAATGGCTCGGCGCAAGGCGTGCCCACAAAATCCTTTCGATAATGACATTGGCTGCCGTTATTTTTGGCATCACTCTGTCAACACTTCATCAATCAGGATTGGGAGCCCTTTACCTCATGGCAAAAGAAAAAATTCATCCGCTTTGGTATTCAGAATTTATCCCCCTGCTGTTTTTTGTATCCAGTATTTTTGCCGGACTCTCAATGGTAATTTTTGAAGGATCGATTAGCCAACGGGTATTTTCCAATCAGATCAATGAAAAAAATCATAAATCACATAATGGAATTCTGATCAGTCTGTCCCGTATATGTGCAGGAGCCATGTTTGCTTATTTTTTCCTGCAAATCTTGATCTTTATTCATGAAAAGCGTTGGGAACATCTTGATACTACAATGGGATATTGGTATCTGTTTGAAATGATCGGTTTAGTTCTTATCCCCATGATGCTATTTTTTCAAGGCTACCGTACAAGAAGCCTGGCACTGATAAAAACTGCCGCCATCATGACAATGATCGGTATTATCGTTAACAGGCTGAATGTTACGGTAATTGGATTCATGTGGGAAGAACCTCTCAGGTATTTTCCATCCTGGATGGAGATTGTAATTACCCTGACTGTAATTTTTACCGAGATTTGGGTTTTCAGGTGGATTATCAGACGAATGCCTGTCCTTAGTGATTCACCCGCATGGGTTCGTAATGAAGAATAGTAAATATTGAATGTTGAATTAATAATAAATTAAATAGAAATGGAAAATTTTAGTTATCAAAACATATTCGAGTCCAAGGGGATTGAGTATATTTTTATCATTTTGTTTTTCGCAATTCTAATCCCTTTTTGGATAATACTTAACCGGCGTACCAAGGAACTTTCAAGAGTGAGGGAGGCACTTTCTCTATCCCTGCAAATGCTAAAGATTCCACAAGGACTTCATCTCAGCCGCAACCATACCTGGATGCATCTTAAAACAAGCGGAACAGCAAGGATCGGATTGGATGATTTACTCATGCATATTACCGGTGCGGTCAATATCCACTTTATTGCTAATTCAGGAGTTACAATAAAAAAGGGTGATTTATTGGCTGAAATTGATCAGGAAGGCAAGAAACTGCAGATATTTTCTCCTATCTCAGGCAAAATTGAGAAGAGCAATAACTCTTTGCTTGAAAACCCGGAAATTCTTAACAACGATCCCTTCAACCGTGGATGGGTTTATGAGATCAAACCTTCCCGGTGGATTGCTGAAACCAGATCCTGTTATCTGGCTGAAGAGTCTTCAAAATGGATGAAGAATGAATTAGATCGATTTAAGAAGTTTATCCTGAATGCAACTGGAAGCGGAGCTGCTGATACGCCTCAAGTCATCCTCCAAGATGGAGGGGAATTGCGCGATCATACTATGTCGCAATTACCCAATGAAGTTTGGTTAGATTTTCAGAAGAAATTCCTGTCTGCATAGGATCGATTTGAAAAATTAGTTCGATCTTTAGTTGTTGAAAGGTTAAACACTTTTTTTGTCACTAAACTATTCAAGCGATGTTTCGCCTGCTATTTAGACGATATAATAAATTTCAATCATCGATCTACAGTCGGGCAGTTATGGTCATTGGTATTTTATCCATTTTTCTTCTGGTATCTTACCAAATAATTTTCCGTACTGTCAATGATGTTCACATCAAAACTGTCATCTATCAGAATGGGAATAACATCGGTTCGATTGTTGAGGGTGCTTTGTATCATTCCATGCTCGAAAACAATGAGCAGGAATTGCAAAACACCCTCGACAATATCAATACTTTAGCAGGAATTGATGATGTAAGCATGTATGATAGCCAGGATAACCTTGCCTATTCTTCATTTTCATACGATACAACAGGTCATATCAATCCGAATTGCAAAGAATGCCACACAGATATTAATGCGATGTTTCCGGAGAAAGAAAAAAGCTACCGGATCATTAAAGTTGACGATGAGTGTAGAATGAATCTTCCCCATAGTAATTCTCGTCACCTGATGATCAGGTCTCCCATTTTGAATCAACCATCATGTTACCTGAATACGGCTTGTCATGCTCATAAACCGGATGATGAGGTACTGGGCTCTTTGATTATCAAACTGCCTCTAAACGAACTGGATGCTGCGGTTCAAAAAGCTTCCCGTGAATTCACCATGCTGGCTATTTTCATTACCTTGTTTATTGCTTTGATTTTGATTGTCTTCACCAGGAAAAAAATTAAGAAGCCTCTGAATGAAATCATCGAAGCAAGCAAGACTATAGCCACTGGAAATAGCAGTATCAGGCTGGAAGTCAAACCCGGTCAGCTTGAAGTTGTGAGGATGGTATCTATTGCCTTTAATCACATGATGGACAATCTTGAAACAGCCACTACCGAGTTGCAAAACTGGTCAAAACAGTTGGAGTATAAGGTGCGTATAAAGTCTGAGGAGTTAGGTGGTATCCAGAATGAACTGATTAGCATAGAACGGAAAGCTTCGTTGGGTAAGCTTTCTTCATCCGTTGCTCATGAATTGCACAATCCCCTATCCGGAATCCTGGTCTATACCAAGCTGGTAACAAAAAAACTCAGGAATATGGAGATAGAACCTGACAAAATCAAACCGATAATAAAGCACCTTAATCTGATCGAAGATGAAACCATTCGTTGCGGAGATATCGTAAGGGGATTGCTTGATTTCTCAAGAAAAGATCAGGAGAATTTTGAACCTAAGCACTTAAATGAGGTTTTAGCAGACACCTACCAATTGATGCACCATCCGATGATGTTGGCCAACATCAACTTTATTAAGGATTTTCAAGCTAAGGCTGATACGGTATCATGTAGTCCAAATCAACTTAAGCAAGTTTTTGTGGCGATCCTTGTTAATGCCTCAGAAGCTGCATCAGAAAATGGTGAAATTCAAATAAAAACCTACAATCCTGACGATTCCAACATTATAATTGAAATATACGATAATGGTATCGGAATCGCCCCGGAAGATATTCCCCATATTTTTGAGCCCTTCTTCACCACAAAAAACCAAGGTGATGGAATTGGACTTGGATTGGCTATTGTACATGGCATTGTTCTTAGCCACAAAGGAAATATCAATGTATCATCTACTCCCGGCAAGGGAACTACTCTTTCTGTTAAACTACCTTTGATAACAAACCTCGAAAATTAAAATGGGAAAAAAGCAATCCATCCTCATTGTTGATGATGAACAGTCGGTTAGAGATTCATTATATAACTGGTTTATCGAAGACGGATACAATGTTAACTGCGCTGAGAATGCGAAAAAAGCCCTGTCTATCCTTGAAGCAGATTGTTTTGATATCGTTCTCGCCGATGTTAAAATGCCAGGAATGGACGGTCTTGAGATGTTGAAACGAATTAAATACCTAAGGGAAGAAACAATAGTTATTATCATGACTGCTTTCGCATCTGTTGACACTGCTGTTCAGGCACTTAAGGATGGGGCATTTGACTATGTTACTAAACCTTTTGATCCCGACATTCTGTCGCATTTGATACGGAATGCCGTGAAACAAATCTCCCTTTCTGATGAAAACAGATATTTAAAGGAAAGGATGGGGCAGCTTGAAAATGTTGAAGACATGATAGGCCAAAGTGAAGCCATGCAAAAGGTTCTCAAGGAAGTGGCCAATGTAGCTCAATCAAATTCCTCGGTGATTATTACAGGTGAAAGTGGAACAGGCAAAGAACTCATTGCGCGGGCAATTCATGCAAATTCAACCAGAAAGTTCTTTCCATTAGTCTGTGTGCATTGCGGTGCCCTGACAGAGAGCCTGCTTGAAAGTGAGATGTTCGGACATGAAAAAGGAGCTTTCACGGGTGCCATGTATTGCCGAAAAGGTAGGTTTGAGATGGCTGATGGAGGAAGCATCTTTCTGGATGAAATTGCTACAGTATCATCCAAGATGCAAATTGAGTTACTTCGTGTTCTGGAATCAAAAAGTTTTGTCAGAGTTGGTGGAAATAAGGAGATTAGCTCCGACTTCCGCGTGATATGCGCTACAAACCGGGATTTGAAACAAATGGTTGAAAAAGGAACTTTTCGGGAAGACTTATATTATAGGTTAAATGTTGTCAATATTCATGTTCCCCCTTTACGTGAACGTATAGAAGATATTCCTCTGCTAGTGGAATTTTTCATAAGAAAGTATTGCACATCCATGAATCGGCCAATTGTAACTATTGATGATTCAGCCCTAAAACGATTGCAAGAATTTGACTTTCCAGGTAATATCAGAGAACTGGAAAATATGATTGAACGAGCTATTGTTGTGGGAAATGGTAAAAAAATCACTTTGAAAAATCTTCCAATACAGCAAGGTATTGCCTCTAGTGGTACAGAAAGCCTGGAGGAAGTTGAAAAACAACACATTCAACAAGTACTTAAACACCATAGTTGGAACATAACCCGAACAGCCAAAGCCTTAAAAGTTGACCGCGTAACCTTATATAACAAGATTAAGAAGTATAATCTGAAACCAAATAATTGATTAGCCACAGCGTTAAAATAGTCTCATTTGCTTATTTTGATCACAGTTTTACTAAAAGGATCGCCAGTTCGGTAGCCCTTGAGTTCAATGCTGAGGTTCAAATCCAAGAGGGACACCTCGATTTAAGTGAGTATTACGAAGCTCCCCGCAAACAATACAAAGGCAATGAGTTGCTAATATCGGTGGAAGCCAGTTTTGCAGGTGTAACACAAAAAACTATTGGGCTGTTTAACGTCGATCTCTTCATCCCTATACTTACATACATATTTGGACAGGCATACCTTGGAGGAACAACAGCTATTGCATCTGCATACCGATTGAGCAATACACGTTATGGAATGAAGGAGGATTTTGAATTGTTACTAAACAGAATGACCAAGGAAGTTATTCACGAATTAGGGCATACATTCGGACTGATTCATTGTCGAAACCCACAATGTGTTATGAGTTCCAGTACTTATGTTGAAGATATTGATCAGAAAAGCAGGAGCTTCTGCAATAAATGCCGGGAAAAACTAAAACCAGCTTGAAACGGTTACGAGAGAGAGGAGACAACTGTTACTTGTGGAGTTTAACATTGACAGCAGTGGGTCCTTTGTGCCCCATTTCAACTTCAAAGCTTACTAAATTCCCTTCGGTAATTTCCTCAAGAACATTATTTACATGTACAAAAACACTTTCCTTGGTTTCCCCATCTCTGATAAAACCATAACCTTTCGAGTCGTTATAATAGGAAACTGTACCCTTTCTGATTGGATCGGGTTCTTCTTCTTCTTCACGCTTGGCAATACCAATTGTGATATCCTCTAACTTAATTTCCATCTTTTTTTCAGGATCAGGGGGAGTAGAGGTTATCATCCCATTTTCATCGACATAGGCAATCATGTCATCGAGGCCGCTTTTTTTCTCATTCTCTTTTCTGGCTAACCTGGCCTTCTCTTTGTCTTTTCTCTTTTTCTCCTTTTTGGTTCTGACTTCTTTTTTGCTAAATGTTTCTTTAGATCTACCCATAAATTATTTTCGCTTTAATTTTTGACAAAGTTAAGCTTTTATTTTCAGTGTGCTAGTTTCCCTAATACACTACTAGTTTCTTCCCTTTGGTTTGACCATCGACTACTGCTAATATCCAGTAAATTCCCGGCCTCAGACTCCTAAGATCTATTTGAAATCCAGAAGCACTCCCCTCTCGTAAATCAGAAGAACTGAAAAACACCTGTCTCCCTGAAACATCCATCATACTAAGAGACCAATACTTAGCAGATTCAATAGAAAAGTCGATATACGTTATCCCTGAGGCAGGATTAGGAAAAATCTTAAGCGACCATTCGCCGGAAAATCTAACTTTTTGAATATCCGACCAAACAGCATCGAACTCCCTTACCCCTCTGGAAATCCTCAATTCATCCACCATTCCATCAAAATTATCCCCTCTTGCAGGATCACCCCCTACATAAAGATCACTTTCACTTATTTCTAATCGGAATCCTTCACTATAGCTAACAAGCTGACTATCTATCCTTTCCTTTTTACTGTTGTGAATTAATAATCTTAACTCCTGGGTTTCGGCCTCATGGATCATCGCAACATGATACCAAATACCAGGCACAATTATTCCCTCTGTACATGATACTGACAGCGGGCCATGATTAGTCCGGGTTCGAAATAATACAGTTCCCTTGTCGGAATCTCCTTCAAGAGAATAATTAGAATATATCGAAAATACAGGCTTTGTGAGAATAACAGGTTTATTATTTGTAGTTTTTGACCATGACCGTATATTAAACCAGAAATCAATAGTAAACGAAGATTGAAAACTCAAGTAGGCTTGATGGGGAATAACAAGCATATTCTTATAACCTGCTTCAGAATGATCAAAAAGCGCAGCACTGCCTTTCCCGGGAGCTGAATATTCCCAGTCAGGATTTACTCCGTAAGGGCTAACAATGACACCATTAGCAACTTCATTGAGGTTTTTATCAAAATGCATTAACAAAACACTATTCACATCTGGCTTATATGGCCCACCTGTTTGCTCCGTAGTAGAGATAGTCATGCTCTCGGCAATTGAAACAAACTCCTGTCCTTCATTACTCAATTTCAGATCAAACACACATCCCGGGTCCAGCTTTTTCGACCAGGACCAGAATTTCTGATTGGCCTTGATTCCATCCTGAATAAGAATCCAGTTTTCTGATCCGCTTTCTTTATACTCAAGTTTTAATTTATAAACTCCGTCGTATAGCCAGCTTACGCATATATCTGTACCAATTTCATAAGAATCATTACTTACAGGTGTAACAAAATCAAGCCCCTTAGTTTCATAAACCTCAAATCCCTTGTACACAAAATCATAATTCTTATTGTTGGCATCACGAAAACGGAAGGCGGCACTCTTTGTATAAGTTGTTGGACCGCTCCATTCAAAAACACTCTGATTACCAGGCAGCCCTTCAGCAATTGTAATCCACTCTGCCCCATCGTAGGTAAAATCAATATGAATATTCTCCAGATTCCTTGCCTCCCAACTAATGCTTAAGGGCTGATTTATTTCAAGCATATAATTATCGACAGGGGAAGTCAAGGAAACAACTCTTTGCGTATTATCTGGCTTAAAACCTATTAAAGCCCATAGGTAATGGGCATTAATTCCATGTTGAATATCCTGAATATCCTCAATATCAAACCAAGCATCATAATCACCACAATTCCACACAATATGAAACCTGTCCTGTTCATCGTAGCCATCAATATTCCAATAGTGCCCCTCATGATTTCCGCCGGATCCTGGAGGCGGGCTAGTTGAGGTCCAGCTTTCAATAAGCAAAGGCCTGCCCTCATCCAGTTCATTCTTCAATAGGGCAATGTATTCCTCCCTTGTATAGTCAAAACGATACGCAACATAAGATCCCTGATCATATCTCATATATTTCTTAAGCATCAGGTTGACATCTGCCAAACTTCTCCCTGTTTGATAAGGATCCTCCATCAAAACAAAAGCATGAAGAATGAGCAAGGCAGTTGGCATATAAGATGACTCTGTTGCATTTGAGGCGAAATCATCTTTCATATCCTTCCATTCGTAATAAGTATTTTCAAAATCCGCATGATAATAAAGCCCATCTTGATCTGTAAGCTGGTGAGAACCTGATCCATTAACAGGATGCTTATGATAATGCAGCATTTTTGCAATAGCCGTTGGACCGCATGAATTTCCCATATGACCGTTTACAACCCCATAAACATCCGGGCCACATGTCGGATAAGCTGCATTTAATGGCCATTGGAAGGTCTGCCATTTTGTGGTCATTAAGGGATCAACGGAAGTTTGGGCATAGATGTAAGTTCCTGATAAAATGATTATTACAAAAACAACAAGTCTCTTTCTCATTCTCACCGGGTTAAATTAGAAATTTAGGCATAGTTAGTGTATAAAGATATCAAAAAAGAAGATTGCTGAAGAAAAAATATCAGATAAGAGAGGAACCGAGCCATCCCGATTTGCATCGGTACAAACGAAGAATATTTCTTGGCGAGCCTCATCAAATACAAAACAAGTTAGTATTAGAATGAGATAATCCTTAATAATTTTATTCAATCGGCTTTTCAAAAATCAAATAGCTAAACGATAAGCGCGAAAGGATTCGAAAACTTAGCTTACTTTTGCACCTCATGAGTAATTACGATGTTATAGTTGTTGGAGCAGGACCAGCCGGATTGTTGGCAGCAGGGAGAGTGGCAGAGTCGGGTGGCAAAGTTTTAGTTCTGGAAAAAATGCGACAGGAGGGTCGGAAATTGCTGATTACCGGCAAGGGAAGATGCAACATAACTAACAATGCTGATATTGAAGATTTTATTACTCATGTAAATCCAAATGGACGCTTCCTGAGATCTGCCTTCTCACAGTTTTATTC